>DAOUGF010000191.1:0-12613 GCA_034429295.1 Chloroflexaceae bacterium | reverse complement strand
GCCGCCGTCGTCGCGCGCGGGCGGGGATGGCAGCCGCTGTAGGACACCGCTCCCGCTACGGTAATGGCGGTCCCTTCCGCTGCAACTCCCCTGTAAGGGCGGCCCCTCGTGGCCGCCCCTTTCCGTGTAAGAACAAGAGTTCCAAACACTCTCCCGCGGCGTCCTGACGTGGTATAATGCCCCCATGGCAAAGACCCGCACGATCTTCGTCTGCCAGCAGTGTGGCGCCCAGCAGAGCCGCTGGATGGGCAAATGCCCCGACTGTGGCACCTGGGATAGCCTCGTCGAGCAGATCGAGACAAAGAGCTCCGGCCGCGGCAGTATCCGTGAGAGTGGCAGCGCAGGCGCTCGCCCCGTACGCCTCCGCGATGTGCCCACCGGCGGTTTTCAGCGGCTACCCGTCTACGCCGAGGAGCTCGCCCGCGTGCTCGGCGGCGGCCTCGTCCCCGGCTCTGTGGTGCTGATCGGCGGGGACCCGGGCGTAGGCAAGACGACGCTGCTCAGTCAGGTGGCTGCCCACTTCGCCACCAATGTCGGCACCGCGCTCTACGTGAGCGCCGAGGAGTCGGCCCAGCAGATCAAGCTCCGCGCCGAGCGCCTTGAGCTCGGCGGCGATGATCTTTATGTCTACTCTGAGACCTCGCTCGACATCATTCTGCAGCGGATCCGCGAGCTGCGGCCGGGCCTGGTGATCGTCGACTCGATCCAGACGGTCTACCTGGAGGAGCTGACGAGCGCCGCCGGCAGTGTCAGCCAGGTGCGCGAGGGCGCCCTGCGGCTGATGCAGCTGGCCAAAGAGTTGGGCATTCCCGTCTTCCTGGTGGGCCACGTCACCAAAGAGGGCGCGATCGCCGGGCCGCGGGTGCTCGAGCATATCGTTGATGTGGTGCTCTACCTCGAAGGCGACCGCTTCCACCAGTACCGGCTGCTCCGCGGCGTGAAGAACCGCTTCGGCTCCACCAACGAGGTCGGCGTCTTTGAGATGAGCGGCGATGGCCTGCGCGAGGTGCCCAATCCTTCCCAAGTCTTCCTCGCCGAGCGCAGCGCCGGCAGCCCCGGCTCCACGGTGGCCGTGATGATGGAGGGCACGCGCCCGCTGCTCGTCGAGGTACAAGCCCTCACTTCCACCGCCGGCGGCGCCCAGCCCCGCCGCGTCACCAACGGCTTCGACATCAACCGCATGATGATGCTCGGCGCCGTGCTCACCAAGCGGGTGGGGCTGCCGCTCTTTAACCAGGACGTTTATGTCAATATCGTCGGCGGCCTGCGCATCAGTGAGCCCGCCGCCGACCTCGCCGTCTGCCTGGCTGTGGCCTCCTCGTACCGCAATCAGCGTATCGAGTCCGACCTGGTGCTGGTAGGCGAGGTGGGGCTCTCGGGCGAGCTGCGCAGCGTCGGCCAGCTGGACCGCCGGCTCGCCGAGGCGGCCAAGCTCGGCTTCACCCGCGCCGTCGTACCGGCCAGCGCCCAGGTTGGCTCCATCGCCGGCCTGACGATCGCGCCAGCCCGCTCGCTGGCCGAGGTTGTGGATCTGCTCGCCCGCAAAGGCGGTTGAGGTACACTCGGCAGGATGCAGCCAGGCGCCGTCGCCTCTGCCCCTGCCTCCCGTCCCCTGCCATGAAGATCAGCCTCAACTTTATCGTGCGCCTGATCGGCATGCTCATCCTGGCCTATTTCGGCCGGTGGGTGGGGCTCACCCTCTCGGCGCCGCGACCCGACGATATGCAGTTCTTCGCCACACAGCTGCTCACGCTCGCGGGCGCCGGCTTGGGCCTGCTGCTCACACCGCGGCTCACGATCGAGCCGCTCGCCGAACTGCTGCACTACGCCCGCAACATCCCGCTCGCCGAGCTGCTGCTGATCGGCGCCGGGGCCCTGGTGGGCCTGATCTTCGCTGTGCTCGTGGCTGTGCCGCTCGCTAGCCTCCCGCCGCCCCTGAGCCAGTATCTGCCGCTGACCTTCGCTGGGCTGCTCGCCTATCTCGGCGCCGCCATCTTCGCTGCACGCCGCCGCGACTTCGCCGAGCTTCTCAAGAGCATGCGCCCACCCTCCCCCGCCGTCACCCTGCCGGCAAGCGAGCCTCCACCCCCGCCCCGTCGCCTCCTGCTCGATACCAGCGCGATCATCGATGGGCGTATCGCCGCGGTCGCTCGCACCGGCTTCCTCGACGACACGCTGATCGTCCCCAGCTTTGTGCTCGCCGAGCTACAACAACTCGCCGACTCGGCCGATGAGCTGCGCCGCAGCAAAGGCCGCCGCGGCCTCGAGCTGCTCAGCGAGATGCAACGCAGCTCCCCGCTGCCGGTGGAGGTGGCGAACGTCGAGGTGGCCGGCGCCACCCGCGTTGACGATAAGCTGATCGCCTTGGCCCGCCAGTACGGCTGCCCGATCGTCACGAACGACTTCAACCTCAATAAGGTCGCCGGCATCCAGGGCGTGAAGGTCCTCAGCCTGAACCAGCTCAGCGAAGCGGTGCGCCCCCCTGTGCTCCAAGACCAGCGGCTCCACGTGCTCATTCGCAACGAGGGCAACACCCGCCAGCAGGGCGTGGGCTACCTCGAGGATGGCACCCCGGTGATCGTCGAGGATGCCCGCCACCTGATCGGCCAGACGGCCGAGGTGGTGGTGACGCGCCTACACCAGACCCAATCGGGCCGCCTTGTATTCGCCGCCCTTGTGCCATCCTCCTAACAACCATACCGCTACACTCCGTAGTCCGCACCGAGCTACGGACTACGGACTATGTGTCCTGCCTCGCAAGGTTGTCACATCGGCGCCTCCAGGCCACCCCAAGCTTGAGGCTTGAGGGTGGCGATGGAAGGCAACTCCGTGCCAAGCTCACGAGGCGGCACACTACGGATCGATTACAAAGCATGCGCGCAATTTTGCAACGGGTGAGCGAGGCATCGGTTGAGGTGGATGGGCGGATCGTAGGCCGCACGGGGCCTGGCCTGCTGGTGCTGCTCGGCGTGGGCCGGGGCGACGGCGAGGCCGAGGCCAAGCTGCTGGCCGAGAAGACGGCCCAGCTGCGCATCTTCGCCGACGAGGCCGGCAAGTTTAACCGCTCGCTGCTGGACACCGGCGGCGGCGCCTTGGTCATCTCTCAATTCACCCTCTACGCCGACACCCGCAAGGGCCGGCGGCCCAGCTTCACCGATGCCGCCCCGCCCGAGCTCGCTGCGCCCTTGGTGGAACAGTACTGCGCCGCCCTGCGCGCCCTCGGCGTCCATGTCGAGACGGGCGTCTTCGGGGCGCTTATGCGCGTCGCCCTGGTGAACGAAGGGCCGGTGACGATCAGCCTCGATACCGCGGCGATGACAAGGTGACCACACCCGCGCGAGGTGACAAGGCGAGGGGGTGACATCCTGACGGTGCCGATAGGGTCACCCTGTCACCTTGCTACCGCGCATGGTTCTCTCGCAGTGTTATAATCGCGCCAGGTGGCAATACCGGCCCCTGTAACATTAGAAGTTCCGCGAGCGGGGTGCACATGCGACAGACCACGTGTTCCATCAAGCGTGAGGTCGATGTGTACGTGTCGATGAGCCGCGCCCGCGATCTGGCCCGGACGATCGGCTTCAACGAGGTTGATCGCACCCGGATTGAGATCGTCGTCCTCGAGCTAACGCGCAACCTGCTCGTCCATGCGGGCGGCGGGTCGATTCGGCTCAGCCATCTGGACGACCCGACCTACGGCCCGGGGATGGCGATCGAGGCGATCGACGAAGGCCCCGGCATCCCGGATGTGGAGTTGGCTATGCAGGACGGCTGGAGCACCGCAAGGACCCTCGGCGCCGGCCTGCCGGGCGTGCGCCGCCTGATGGATCAGTTCAGCATCGACTCGACGGTTGGTGTGGGCACCACCGTGCGGGCAGTGAAGTGGCTCAAGCCACCGCAGCGGAGATCGATTTATGGGAGTTAGCTGGGGAGCAGCCCTCAGGCCGAAACGCGGCCAGAGCATCAGCGGCGACGCCTACGTGGTGGCACCCTTCACGCCCCACGGTCTGCAGGTCGCCGTGATCGACGGCCTCGGCGGCGGCCAGGAGGCCGCCCGCGCCGCCCAAAGCGCGGTGGAGGTGATAAGCAGCGCGCCCGCCCAGGATCCCGCTGAGCTTATCCGCCGCTCGCATCTGGCGCTCCACGGCACCCGTGGCGCCGTCCTCGCCCTGCTCACCTTCGATCTCGCCGCCCACAGCGTCAGCTATGTGGGCGTAGGGAACATCGGGATCCACGCCTACTCGGCCACGCCGATCAAGCCGATCTCCAAGAACGGCATTATCGGCTACCGCATGCCTCATCTGCTTAAGCTGTCCTATAACTACAATTTCGGCGATACCTTCGTTCTGTATAGTGATGGCGTCTCCAGCCGCCTTGGCCTCGACACCTCGATCGACCCCACCCTGGAGCCTCAACAGCTCGCCGAAACCATTCTGGACCGCCATGGCAAAGACAACGATGACGCCACCGTCGTTGTTGTGCGGGTCACCGAATAGCCCATGATGTACCCCGACCTTGCAGCCTGGCTCGTCGCGCAGCGGCCAGCGCTCCTGTCCCGTTGGGCCGATGCCCTCGCCGCGCCGCCCTTCGCACCCGATAGCGATGGCGGGGTGGCCCTGGCCCCGCCGGCCGTCGATATCGCCGACCTGTACGATTCGGCGATCGCCGCGGCGTCGGGCCTCAGCGGCGGCTTCGCGCAGCAGCTGTGCGCTCTCATGTTCCCCGAGGCAGGCGAGGTCGAGCTTGTCAGCGCGATCGAGCTCACGGGCCGGCTGCGCCGCAGCGCCCGCGAGCTGCTCCTCGCCAGCGTGAGCGATCCTGCCGAGGCCCTCACCCTGGCCGACGCTCTCGATGAGCTGTTCGCGGGAGTGGTCGCCTGTCTCGCCGAGCGCTGGAGCGCCCGCACTCGCGAGCTGCTCAGCGACAGCGAGTTTATGGCCGCCAGCCTCGATGCCGCCTCAGCCGCCGCCGACCAGCGGGCTCTGCAGCTCCAGTCGCTCAATGTGATCTCGCGCCAGCTCTCCTCGGTGCTCGCCACCGACGAGCTGGTCGATCTGGTCGTCACTAACCTGCGCAGCCTGACCGGCGTCGCCCATATCTCCCTCTGGCAGCCAGCCGAGCCGCAGAACGGCGATGAGCCGAACGCCTCGGCCCTGGTGGCTCGCCAGACTTCGGGCCACGAGGTTCAGCCGGTGACGGGCATGGTCGTTCCGCTCAGCGCCGAGCGCGACCTGATCGTGCGGGCCTTTACGAGCCACGCCAACCAGTTCGAGATGCAGCCCGACCCGGCCCTCCAGGGCCCATGGCTCCAGCCTGGCTGCGGCGTCCTCGCCCTGCCGATGGTAGTCAACGATCAGTCTGTGGCTGTAGCCGTGCTCCAGGATCCCGACCCGGTGAACCAGCTGCGCTTCCAGCAGGACCTCGCCCAAGGCGTGATCGGCCAAGCCGCCATTGCTATGCAGAACGCCACCCTCTACGCCAAGGTCCAGGCGATGAACGCGGACCTGGAGCGGCGGGTGGCTATTCGCACCCGGGAACTGCAGGAGGAGAAGGACCGCCTCGCCGCCACCCACCAGATCGCCACTGAGGTGAGCAGCACGCTCGATCTGGATGTTCTGCTCAACACCTCCCTCGAGCTGCTCGCCGAGATCACCAAAGCGGAGCACGCCTCGATCATGCTGGTCGAGCAGCCGGATGCGAGCTTGATGGTGACACGGGCAGTGCTCGGCGTGCCGGAGAACCCCACCGGCTATATCCGCTTCCCGATCGGCGTGGGCGTGGCGGGCTGGGTCGCCCAGCACCGCGAGAGCCTGCTGATCGAGAACGTGGCCGAGGACGACCGCTGGGTTTCGCCACCGGGCGGCTCGCCACGCAAGCGCGAAGGCTCGATGCTGGCGGTGCCGCTGGTGGTGCAGGGCGAGATCCTCGGCGTTATAACGCTCTCGCACCGTGAGACGGGCTTCTTCCACGAGGGCCATCTGCGGCTGCTGAACGCCTGCGCCGGCGCTATTGCGATCGGTGTCAACAACGCGAATCTGTTCCAGACGCTCATGAATGAGGCTGAGCGACGCGCCGAGCTGCTCGAGCAGCAACGCACCGAGGCGAGCAAGATCAACGCTATCCTGCAGAGCCTCAACGACGGCGTGATCGTCTGCGACCTCTACGGCGGCGTGCTGGCGGTGAACGCCTCCGCGGCGGCGGTGCTGCAGCGCAAGGTGGAGGATCTGGTGCTCTGGAACCTCCACGAGATCCTGGCGCGCTACCTCGGCCCGCGCGCCAACGAGATGCCTCTCGACGATCTGCTGCGCCGCCCGCTCAGCAGCGAGAACAAGCCCCGCTTCTTCCAATCGCAGCTGCAGGTGGGT
The DNA here is from genome assembly GCA_034429295.1 of Chloroflexaceae bacterium. Taxonomy (GTDB): domain Bacteria; phylum Chloroflexota; class Chloroflexia; order Chloroflexales; family Chloroflexaceae; genus OHK40. The sequence goes on along the minus strand of DAOUGF010000191.1, from coordinate 6,251 downwards.
TTGCGCACGGTGAGCCTGAGCATGGGCCCGGTGCTCAAGGACGACGGCGAGCTGGTGGGCGCGTTGCTGGTGCTCCGCGACATCACCCGCGAGGTCGAGTCCGACCGCCTGAAGACCGAGTTCATCGGCACGATGTCCCACGAGTTGCGCACGCCGATGACAGCGATCAAGGGCTTCACCCAGCTGCTCTCGATGGGCGGCCTCGGCCCGCTCACCGACACCCAGCGGGAGTTCGTGACGACGATCTACGCCAACACCGAGCGCATGATCGCGCTGATCAACGATGTGCTCGACATCACCAAGATCGAGTCGGGGGCCGTGGAGCTGGAGTGGCGCCCGCTGCACCTCGCCGAAGCCCTCAGCGGCGTGGTCGCCGAGCTCAAGAGCCAGATCGCCGAGCGGCGTCATAACCTGTCGATCAGCATCCCGCCGGGGCTGCCCCTTGTGCGGGGCGATGCCCACCGCCTGCATCAGGTGCTCTACAACCTGGTCTCCAACGCGGTGAAGTACACCCCGCGGGGCGGCAATATCTGGGTGGAGGCGTTCGAGGCGACGCTGGAGGAGCTGCCTGACGAGGTGCGCGACTCTGTCTCGCAGGAGCGGCGCTACACCCAGGTGTCGGTGCGGGATACGGGCGTGGGCATCAGCCCCGAGGATCTGCCGAGGATCTTCGACCGCTTCTACCGTGCCGAGAACCCGCTGAAGATCGAGGCGGGCGGCACGGGCCTCGGCCTCTCCCTGGTGAAGCCGCTGGTGGAACTGCTCGGCGGCCGCATCTGGGTGACGAGCGAGCTCGGCGTCGGCAGCACCTTCAGCTTTATTCTGCCGGCGGCCGACGGGCGGTAGCGCCAGGAGCGGAGATGCGAGCGGGCTCCGCCCCTCGCGCTCCCCGCCCAGGGGGCGGCTGCCCCCTTGGAACCCCCGAAGCCAGCGGCCGCCTCAATCCCCATACCATCGCTGCATGGCCCTCGGCGCCGAGAGCGGGTGTGGCACTACCCGCTCGACGTCAGCACCGGACCTGCTGCGGCCAAGCTGGCGAATGCCGAAGGCATATTCGAAGAGTGCGTCTGCGCCCTGTCGCTTTGTGCCGGGCAGCAGCGGCGCTTGCACAGCCCGCCACCAGGGGCTATAGTTGAGGCCACAGCCTCCACTCTATAGCCTTTGGGCCCTATGATCATCGCTCTCCTGACGATTCTGCGCCACGACGGGCGGATGGCGACACTGCTGCTGCAGGCTGGCACCACCACCGTCGGGCGCGCTGCCGATAACGATCTGGTACTCGACGACCCGCAAATTGCCGAGTACCATCTGCGGATCACGGCCAGCCCGCAGGAGGTGCTCGTCACCGACCTCGGCAGCGCAGCCGGAACCTACCTCGACGGCGAGCGCCTCGTCGCGAACGAGCCGCGGTCACTGCACCCCGGCAAGACTCTGATCCTCGGCTCGACCGAGCTCACGCTTGGGCACGTGGCCCGCAGCGGTCCGTCTGAGGAGGGGCTGCCAGCAGACCTGCATGAGGAGGAGCCATCACCGCAGACTCAGGGCGGGCTGCTGAGCCGTATGGTCGAGCGCTTCCAGGACGCGATCCGCCGCATGCGCGGCAATGAACCCTCTGAGCCTGAGCTTACGACCCCACCCGACGCGCCACCTTCGGTTCCGTCGACCACGCCACCTCGTCATGAGGGCGCGTCGCAGGTGTCCAACTTGGAGGCTGCCGTCGCGCCCGCGAGCGACCTCGTGCAGAATCGGCGGCTCGACGCGGCCATGCCCGGCGTGGTGGCGGCCGGGCAGCCCACACGCCTGCTGGTGCAGGTGCGCTTCCGCGCCTCGCCGCCGCTGGGCCGCGAGGATTGGCCCACCGACACGAAGCCCGACGAGCTGGAGCAAGGCAAGAGCGAGCTTCAGCTGACGTTCGCCGGCGGCAAGCCCGTACCGCTGCTCATCCGCGTCGCCACCGACACCTTCGATGTGCGCGAGCCGGAGCGGATGATCGAGGTTCCGCCCGACGGCTACTCGCCCCTGGTAACCTTCAGGATGGTGGCGCGCGTGCCCGGCCCCGCGCTGGTGGATGTGGAGGTTTACACGCAAGAGCGGCGCTACCTGGGCGCGGCCTGTATCGACGCGGAGATCAGCGCCGATGAGCCGGCCGACGTACCCCTCCGCCTCGGCCAGATCAGCCTGCGCCCGGTGGTGCTCGAGCCGCTCCCCAGCGTCGAGATCGAGCTGGAGCAGGCCGCGGTAGGATTGGCAGCCACGCTCACCCTGTTCCAACCCGATGGCCGGACGGAGAGCGTGCTCGCCGCCGAGATACCAGTGGCCATCGACGAGCAGACGCTCCTGGCGGCCACGCTCGACCCGATAGTATACGGCGAGGGGCTGACCCGGCAGCTCTTCGCCGACCTGCGGCTGCAGCAGGCTTGGGCCAAGGCGCGGGGCTTCGCCGCGCTGACGGGCGGCGATATGCGCGTGCGCCTGCGCCTCGACGCCGGCGACGCCCTGCACGAGCTACGCTGGGAGACACTCCTCGACCCCGAGAGCGCCCTGCCGCTCGCGCTGAGCGAGCGGGTGCTCATCTCGCGCTACCTGGCGAGCGCCGACCTGAACCCGATCCAGCTGCCCAGCCGTGAGCAGCTGCGGGCGACGTTGCTGGTGGCGAGCCCAACCGATCTCGAGAGCTACAACCTGGCGCCGCTCGATGTAGCTGGCGAGGTGGCCGCGGCCCGCCTCGCTCTGGGCAGCATCCCCACAACGCTGTTCGCCGCCCATCCCGAGGCAGCGGGGCGGGCGACCCTCGACGGCGTGAGGGCCGGCCTGCGGGAAGGCGCGCAGATCCTCTACCTGATGGCCCACGGCACCCTGCGGGACGGCGAGCCCTACCTGTGGCTGGAGCGGCCCGACGGCGCCAGCGAGCGGGTGCGAGGGGCCGAGCTGGTGGCGGCGATCGAGCAGGCGGCGCGGCGGCCGCTGCTAGTTGTGCTCGCCTCGTGCCAGAGCGCGGGCGGCGGCATCGGCAGCGCGTTGCTGGGCTTGGGGCCACAGCTCGCCCGGGTTGGCGTGCCCGCGGTGATCGGATTCCAGGGCGATGTGAGTGTGGCCACAGCGAGGCGCTTCCTGCGACCCTTGTTCGCGGAGCTGACGGCTGAGGACGGCGTGATCGACCGGGCCATGGCTGTGGCGCGGGCAAGCCTGCGAGACAGCGACTGGTGGCAGGGCGTGCTCTGGCTCCGCACCCGCGACGGCAGGCTCTGGGCCGACGGCGCGCAGGTTGCTAGCGGAGGCTAAGTTGGAAGCTCCGCTGTGCTATAATGCGCGGAATATCGCGCCGGGCTGCGGCGCGGCGCGCTATACCAGAGCTTGAGGAGTGTGTGTTTATGAAGCCCCTGATCGGAATCTCGTGCGGCACCTTCTACGACCGGGACTGGTGTCCACCCTCGTTCGGCCACCGCCAGACCTACGTGGACGCCATCCTGCGAGCAGGCGGCGCCCCCATGCTCATCCCGCCGGTGAGCGACGAGGCGACGCTGCGGGTGCTCTACGAGCGGCTGGACGGGGTGCTCTTCGCCGGCGGGGGCGATATCGCACCGGCCTACTACGGTGACACGCCCCACGAGAAGCTCGGCACGATAGACGAGCTGCGCGATGCGGCTGAGCTGCCGATGGCCCGCTGGGCCGTGGCCGACGGCAAGCCCGTGCTCGGGATCTGCCGGGGCGTGCAGCTGCTGAACGTGGCCCTCGGCGGCACGCTGTACCAGGATATCCCCTCACAGATCGAGTCGGCGCTGAGCCACAACCGCTCCTATGAGGAGGAGGACTGGACCTACCTGGCCCACGAGATGACGATCGCCCCCGGCTCGCGCCTGCGCGAACTGCTTGGCGTAGAGCGGATGGCGATCAACTCGCTGCACCACCAGGCGGTGCGGACGATCGCCCCCGGCCTGCAGGCCGTGGCCTGGGCGCCCGACGGCGTGATCGAAGCGCTGGAGGGCACCGGCGAGAGCTTTCTTCTGGGGGTGCAGTGCCACCCCGAGGCGCTGCAGGCCAGCGCCGACACGCGCTGGCAGACGGTGTTCGCCGCCTTCGTGGAGAGCTGCGCCAAGCGCATGCAGCCGGCGAGGCTCGCGGCGTAGTGGCCGTAGTCCGTAGTTGTACTGTTAGGTTAGCTTGGCACATCCTGGCGCGTGCTCTCGCGCCCTCAAGCTGAGAGCTTGAGGGCGCGGTGCAGCGGCGCCGGTGTGCAGCGCACGTTGTCCGTAGTCCGTAATCCGTACAGCCATAGTTTCAGAAAGCCAGGCGACATGGCCAACAGCGAGCATATAAAACGCCCGATCGTCGGCATCTCGTGTATGAACGATAAGAGCGAAGGCGGCGCAGCGCTGATGGCCGTGCGGCCGACCTACCTGCGGGCGCTGGAGGCGGCCGGCGCGACGCCGCTGCTGATCCACCTCACCGACGACATGGCAGTGGTACGGAGCCTCTACGAGTTGTGCGACGGCATCCTGCTGCCCGGCGGCGACGATGTGGACCCTTGCTACTTTGGCGAGGAGAGACATCCGCAGCTCGGCGAGGTGGACCGCCAGCGAGACGAGGTGGAGCTAGCACTGGCCCGCTGGTGCCGCGATGAGCGCAAGCCACTGCTGGGGATCTGCCGGGGCGTGCAGGTGCTGAACGTGGCCTTCGGCGGAACGCTCTGGCAAGATCTCCCAAGCCAACTGCCGAGCACGCTCGACCATCGCCACAACACAAAGCTGAAGCAGTACGATGTGCACGGCCACGAGTTGCTCCTCGAGCCGGATAGCTGGCTCGCCAACCACCTGGATGCATCTGAGCTGCTCGCAAATACGATGCACCACCAAGCCGTAAAGGATGTGGCGCCGGGGCTACGGGCGGTGGGCCACTCCCCCGATGGGGTGATCGAGGCGCTGGAGGCCGTGGACGAGGGGTTCATCGTGGGCGTGCAGTGCCACCCGGAGCATCTCTGGCGGGAGGCCGAGCCGCGCTGGCGGCGGCTGTTCAAGGGCTTTGTGGCTGCGTGCCGGGGTGCGTAACCTACAGCGCATCTCTGTAGTGAGCATCCATGATCGGGCTGTTTGACTCGGGGCTCGGCGGGCTGTCGGTGGCAAGGGAGGTGCGGACGCTGCTGCCGGAGCACGACCTGATCTACCTCGCCGATACGGCCCACTGCCCTTACGGCCCTCAGCCGCCCGAGGTAGTGCGCGAGCGCGCACTGGCCTGTGCCCGCTGGCTAGCGGCGCAAGGTGCGAGCGTGATCGTGGTCGCGTGCAACACCGCCACGTCGGCGGCGCTGGAGACGCTGCGAGCCGCGCTGGAGTTGCCCGTGGTGGGCATGGAGCCCGGGGTTAAGCCCGCCGTCGCGGCCACGCGCACGGGAAGGGTGGCGGTGCTCGCCACGAGCGGCACGCTTGGCGGCGAGCGCTTCGCACGGCTCGTCGAGCGCTTCGCGGGGGGCGTCGAGGTCGCGACGGTCGCCTGCCCGGAGCTGGTGGGGCTGGTGGAGCGGGGTGATCTGACGAGTGCCCACGCCCGCAGCGTCGTCGCCGGCTACGTGGCACCGCTGGTGGCCGAGGGCGTGGACAGCTTTGTGCTGGCGTGCACCCACTTCCCGCTGCTGCGGCACCTGATCGCCGCCGCCGCGCCTGGGGCGACGATCATCGACACGGGGCCAGCCGTCGCCGCGCAGACGAGCCGCGTGGCTGCGGCGGCAGGCATCGGCCCCGGCGCCGGGCGCCTGCGCTGCGCGACCACAGGCGACCCGGCGCAGGTGGCATCCGCCCTGGCGCGGGTGTGGGGCGCGCCATTAGGCGTTGAATGGGCCGATTGTTGAGGGTGCCTACGATGGGGCGCAGAAAGAGGCGTCCACGATGGGGCTCAGAAAGGGGCGCCCACGATGGGGCACCCCTACGGGCCGCGTTGGTTCCGGCAATGGGCGTCCGGGATGAGGCGCCCGCGACGGGGCACAGAAAGAGGCGTCCGCGACGGGGCACAGAAAAGGGCGCCCACGATGGGGCGCCCTTTTCGGGCCGGGTTGAGGGGCTCTACCTAACCGGTGGTGGGCGGGGGGGCCGGCTCGGGCTGCACGGGCGGCTCGGGCTGCACAGGCTCCACGGGTGCCTCGACGGGCTGGCCGCCGTCAGCGGGGGGCTGCTGGATGGCCGGGTCGGGCGTGGGAGCGAGCAGCGGGTCCACCGTGGGTGTGGGCGGCGGCAGCGGCTTGCCGTCGGGGCCGAGGTCGG
>DAOUGF010000190.1:0-8047 GCA_034429295.1 Chloroflexaceae bacterium | reverse complement strand
CCGCCGCGATCACATAGGCCAGGCCGGCCCGCAGGTCGGGGATGGTGATCACGTGGCCGTCGGCCCGCAGCGGCGTGGCCCCCACGATGATCGCGCTATGCTCATGGTTCGCGTCGCTGTAGCGGCAGGGCAGCCCGCCGAGGCAGTGGGTGGTCAGCTGCGTGTTCGCGCCGAGTTGGTTGAGCGCCCGCAGGTAGCCGAAGCGGTTCTCGTACACCGTCTCGTGGATGATCGAGATCCCGTTGGCCTGGGTGAGCAGGATGGCGAAAGGCTGCTGCCAGTCGGTGGAGAAACCGGGGTAAACGTCGGTCTCCACCACGGCGGGCGAGAGGCGGGCGCGACGGAAGAAGCGCACCACGTCCGGCTCCAGGAGCTCGAAGCCGCCACCCACTTGCTGGAAGTAGGCCAGGAAGTTGCCGAGGTTGTTGGGGTTGATGCCCCGCACGGTGATGTCGCCGTCGGAGGCGCCGGCGAGGCAGGCCCAGGAGGCGGCCTCGATGCGGTCGCCGAGGATCGGCATGCGCGTGCCCTGCAGCCGCTCCACCCCCTCGATCTTGATCTCGCGACCGGCCGATGTGAAGATCACGGCGCCCATGGCCCGCAGCATGGTGATCAGCTCGATGATCTCCGGCTCGATCGCCGCGTTGGCAATCACCGTGCGCCCTTCGGCCAGAACCCCCAGGAAGAGGCAGGTCTCCGTGGCGCCGACACTGGGGTAGGGGAGCTTGATCTGCGTGCCCTTGAGCCGGGTCCTCCGGCGGGCCACATACCCCTCCTCCGTGGTCGTCACGGTGCCGCCGAAACGCTCGATCGCGTCGAGATGGAAATCCACCGGACGCTCGCCGATCTTGCAGCCGCCCAGCACCGGCACGGAGACCTCGTCGAAGCGGTGGAGCAGCGCCCCCAACAGCAGGATGGGGATACGGTTACTGCCCGAGTCGGGGGTCGGTACGTTGGAGGAGTGGATGCTGGCCGGATCGATCGCCAGCACGTCGCCCCGCACTTGGACGGTGGCGCCGATAGCGGAGAGCATATCGCGGGTGATCGCCACATCGCCGATCGGCGGGAAGTTACTCAGCTCGGTGGGCGTCTCGGCCAGGAGGGCGGCAACCATGGCCTTGGTGGCGAAGTTCTTTGCCCCCAAGGCTGTGATCTGGCCCACGACCGGGTCGCCGCCGTGGATGCGGTACGCCAGCTCGGGTGTGCTCATAGGGTGATTCCTGTCTCTCTGCCTCACGGCGAGGCTGCTTCCGCCGCGCGGGGCTTCCGCCGCGCGGTGCGATCATATGCGAAGCGGGCCTGTGATTATCCTTACATTCTGATGATAGCTCGGCGATGCGTCGAAGTGGGCGCTTGCATCCCACGCCCCCGCCGTGGGCATCTCGGGGCGCTGCCCCGAAGCAGTACCACCTGCGCGGTGAGCGTTTCTGTGGGGGCGCTTGCCTCCCGCGCCCCACCGTGGGCGTCTCGGGGCGCTGCCCCGAATTAGTACCACCTGCGCGGTGGGCGGATGTGCGAGTGGGCTCCGCCCCTCGCGCTCCCCGCCAAAGGGGGCCGCGCCCCCTTTGGAAACCCCCAAACCCGACGCCCGCCTCAGTCCGCGTACCATCGCTGCATGCCCCTCGGCGCCGAGAGCGGGAGCTGCAGTACCAGCCTCGCGGCAGCACCGGGCAGCTTCGCTGCTGGTCCGGCTTTTATCTTTGGCTTTTGCCTTTTGTTCTCTACGGCAGCTGCCGCATCGTTGGTACAGCAACTCCCTGGCCGCGGCGGCCGGCAGCAGCGATGCTGTTCTCGGCGTTAGCGGTCGCCTCCTGACGGCAGGCGGTCGTCGGTCGTCGGTCGTCTGTCGTCGGTGGTCTTTACCAGCAACTCACTTGTGGAATGCTGTGCTAGCCCCTACCCCCGCAGCACCGGCCGCGTGAGACAGGTGGCCCCGCCTTCGGCCTTGAGGGAGATCTCGCGACCGACGTAGGTGCGCACCTCGCAGCCAGCGGCGACGAGCGCCGCCTGGGTTATCGGGTTCCCCTCCAGCATCAACAGCTCGCCGGGCGCCAGCGCGAGCACATTGGTCGCCATCGTCAGGAACTCGGCCTCAGGCACCTCGATCAGCCGCACCCCGCGCCGCGCCAACTCCTGGACGAAGGGCGTACTCAGCAGCGGCAAGTAGACCACCGCCAGATCCTCGGCCACCAGCGAGATCAGCGACATCAGGTGCAGACAGGCCTCGGGCCCTTGGTACCAGGGCAACTCCACCGGCAGCACCCGCACGCCGAGCGGCGCGAGGATGGCCTGAAGCTGCCGCAGGCCCTCAGCGTTGGTGCGGAAGCCCTGGCCGACCGCCAGGGTGCGCTCATCGAGCCAGAGCAGGTCGCCGCCCTCGGCCAGCGCGCCGCCCTCGAGGCGGCCCAGGATCGGCACGCCCGCCCGCTCCAGCGTGGCGCCCAACGCCTCCTCCTCGCCTCGCCGCAGCGCCTTGCCCATACGCAGCAGCACCGCCCCCCGCTCCGTAACGATGGCCGGGTCGTGGACGAAGATCGCGTCAGCGCGGCCCGGCTGCGGCTCGTCACTGTAGATCACCTCGGCGCCGTAATCCCGCAGCACAGCCACCAGCGCGTCGTGCTCCGCTTGGGCCGCCGCGAGATCGGGCCGGGCAGTGTAGTGCCAGACGGCCGGGTCGTCAACGGCAAACGCGGCATCGGGCCGCCGCACCACCACCCGGCGCAGCGGGGCCACCATGGATTGGGCGCCGTAGGCGCGCATGGCTCGCTCCTGATACTGGTATACAACTCGATGATCCTGTTTTACAGGTTGAGTTGCTGGATGGTCGACGACAGACGACAGACGACCGACGACCGCCCGCAACCTGCCCGACCGCAGCCTGCCGTCTGTGGTCGGTCCTCTCCTAACCCACTTCCGAATTGCACAACTAAATCGAACCACATCTGTTGCTCGGAACATACGGCCGAAGCATTCGCCCCAGACAACACCCATACCACACGCGCGACGTGAGGCGAATGCTTCGGCCCTACGGGCCTACTGAGAAATTTCTGTGGTTCATATAGCTGTACGGATTACGGACTACGGATTACGGACTACAGACTACGGACTACGCCGCACGACCACTAAGCCCTGGCGGCCTTCGCGGCCTTGGCGGCCCGGTGCTCGCGCGTCTTGCGGATGTAGCTGGCTGCGTCGGGGGTCTTGCACCCAGTCTGTCCGTGGTCCACATGAACCTTGCCGATCCGCTCGGCGGCGGCGGTGGCGACGGCTTGGAGGGCGTCGTTGCGGCTGCCGATAGCGATCAGGGTGAAATTCATGGCGTAGCGCACCCAATTCTTGGCCCCGTGGATCTCGCGCTCGATACGGGCGATGTAGGGTTCAAAGAAGCTATCGGGCAGCGCCGGCTCGTTGTTGGCGAGGTGCGAGAGCAGGCCCCAGCCGACGCTCTCCAGCCACTCGTGGTCGGCGTCGATCCAGCGGGCCATATTCGCCTGCACGTTGGGCGCCGCAGCGGCCACATTGGTGAAGGCATCCGCGAGCATCTTGTTATCCACGGCCGCCGCCCAGTGATCGAGCATCTTATCGTCCACTCGGCGCGGGTCGAAGATCATTGTGGCGAGGATGCGGGCGTCGTGGTTGCCGGTGTCCCAGAGCGCCAGGGCGAGCTCATGGTCGGTCTTGATCTGCTTTTTGAGCTTGCCGAGGTTAGCGTAGCTAACGCCGAAGATCGGCGGGCGGGCACCGTGCCGTGGAAAAATCTTACGGTTCTGCTCAGTGCCCATGGCCTCGAGCTGCGTCATCGCCTCCTGCACATCCATCATGGCCTCCTGATGCTGCCGCGCACGTCTGTTCGTGCAGGCCTCACTATAGCGCGCCTACCTATGGGCCGCAACCAGGCCGCTGAGGCAGGCAGAGAGTGAGCGAAGTCAGCGGGATGCTGTACCAACTCGAGGCCAGTTGCCGGACAGGGGGCGTTTGGATCGCGAATGACGCGTTACGAAGTGGCGCGCAGCGCTTAAAACTCGAAACGAAGGCGCGAAACGCGGAAGGGAAGACGCGAAACGAGTGGGCCAGCAGCGGGCGTGGAACTAGGAACGCACCGCCCGCTCTCGGCGCCGAGGGGCATGCAGCGATGGCATGTCGGCGCTGGCGGCCGGCGGCTTCGGGGGTTCCAAGGAGGCAGCAGTCCCTTGGCGGGGCGCGCGAGGGGCGGAGCCCGCTCGCAACACGACCCACCGTTCAGGAGGTACGGGCTTGGGACAGCGCCCCACTGCGGGCATCAGCATGATGTGCACCGGGGGCACGTCGGCGGGCGCTGGCCACCGACGTTGCCCATGCCCAGCTGAGACGGGCATTTGAGCGATAGGATGCCCTGTGGTATACTCTCGGCCAGTGGCCGGCGAGCGTCGCCGGTCATCGTTGTGCGGCTGTGGGAGTATTGTGCGGGCCAGAGGCGCGCACAAGATGAGGAACAGCAACTTATGGCTTCTAAGATCACGCTCGATGCCTCGGTCCGCGAGGTCTTCGGCAAGAAGGTGAAGCACCTGCGCAAGCAGGGCATGATCCCCGGCACCGTCTACGGCAAGGGTTTCGATCCCGTCTCGGTGACGGTGGACGACAAGCTCTTCAACTCGGTCTATCGCAAGGTCGGCAGGACGGCCCTGATCGAGCTGAATATCGGCAGAAAGAAGCAGTCGGTGTTCGTTCAGGAGGTGCAGCGCCACCCCGTGAAGCGCAACATCATCCATGTTGACTTCAAGGTTGTGGACCTCAAGGTCGCCCTCCAGCTCGAAGTGCCGGTCGTCGCGGTGGGCGAGTCGCCGATCGTGGCCCGCGGCGACGCCCTGGTCAACCACGTGCTGAACACCCTGCAGGTGGAAGGCCTCCCCGCCGATCTGCCGCAGCATATCGAGGTGGACGTGAGCGGCCTCGATCAGCTCGACAAGAGCATCCTCGTCCGCGATGTTCAGGTCGACGGGAAGTACAAGATCCTCAACGACCCTGAGCAGGTGCTGCTCTCCCTCACCCCGGTGCGCGCCGCCGTCGCCGAGGAGGAGGCCCCCGCCGAGGAGGCCGCCGAGCCCGAGCTCGTCGGCAGCCAGCGCGAGGAGGGCGAGGAGGAGAGCGAGGGCGGCGAGGAGGAGTAGCAGCGCTTGCTCCGCTCGCGCTAGTGGCTCGATACGAAGAAGCAGCGATGTACGGGCGCCCCATCGTGGGCGCCCACAACGGGGCGCCCCAACGTTGCTTCCCTCAGGATCGTTGGGCCACCCCTCACTCCCTCACCCCGGGTACGTCCGCCCCTTCCAGACCACGCCGCGGCCACTGCGCACACGCCACATGCCCCAGAGCGCGATCAGCAGGTAGGCGAGCAGGCCGATCGGCCAGATCAGGGCGTGGATTGGGCTAAGCCGGTAGAGGCGCCGATAGAGCGCGCCCCAAAGCCCCAGCGCCGTCGCCCATGTCAGCGCGCCGAGGGCGAGCACGGCGGCCCCGGCCGCGGCGGAGCCGCCAAGCAGCATGGCGCCCCCCCCGCCGAGCAGCCAGAGCGGGCCGAAGGCGCAGACGAGCAGGCTGAGGGTGATCCTGAGCGCGCGAGCTCCGCCGCTGCGGTAGCCGGCCGCCGCGTTTTTCATCAGCCCTTGGGCCACCTCGCGCCCGCTACGATACATCCGCACCCGCAGCAGCTCCAGCCCTTCGCCCCCGCCCACCCGGAAGCCCGCCGCCCTGATCGCCTGGGCCAACCGCACATCCTCCAGCAGCTCGGAGCGCACCGCCCCATGCCCGCCCACTGCCCAGTACGCCTCGCGCCGTACAAAGATGCACTGCCCGTTCGCCAGCACAGCCTCGGGCGGAGCGTCGGGTTGCTCGAACCGCTCCACAGGGAAGAGGGCGGCGATCAGGGCCAGGAAGGGCGGCAACACCGCCCGCTCCCAGAAGCTCACCAATTCCAGGAGCGGGAAGAGCGTCACCAGGTCGAGGCCGCGCCCGCGGGCATGGGCCAGCAGCGCGCCAGCCAGCTCCGGTTGCGGGGCCGTATCGGCGTCGAGGAAGAGCAGCCACTCCCCGCGAGCGGCTACAGCGAGTTGCTGGCAGGCGTTACACTTGCCCACCCAGCCGGGCGGCAGCGGCCCGCCCCGCAGCACCCGCAGCCGCGGGTCGGTGAAGGCCGCCAGCGCCGCTGCGGTGCCGTCGGTGGAGCCATCATCAAGCACCAGCACCTCCAGGCGCGGGTAGCGTTGAGCGAGGGCGCCGGCCACGCAGCGGGCGATCCCCCGCTCCTCGTCCCGCGCGGGGATGAGCAGCGAGATCAGCGGCGGGTCGTCCACGGCGGCCCCGGCCGCCTCCAGGCGGGGCCGGCGCCGCAGCCGGCGCCAGTCGCGGGCGTAGCCGGCGAGCAGCAGCGCCGCCAGCGCTGAGGCGACGAGGACGGCGAGCATTGGTTCCTTTCTTCAGGGTTACTTCCACCATTATACGCCCGGCCCGCCGGGCGGCCTTGGGCCTCCCACCAGTATGAACCTCACCGACCGGCCCGCTCCCGCCAGCGCCGTCGCCCGCGAGGCGCTGCTGCTGCTGATCACCCTGGCCGTCGGGGCCCTCGTGGTGACGGCGATCGTCTTCCTGCCCGTCTGGTTCGGGCGCAGCTTCGATCCTTCGCTGGAGTCGTTTCAGCGCTACCTCGCGGCCATGGGTAACTATCTGGGCGGCCTGCAGCAGGGCCGGCTCGGCGTGAATCCCCGTGGCCGCCCCGTCAACGACGAACTGCTCCAGGCCACCAGGCGCACCCTCGAACTGCTGGTCACAAGCATGGCTGCAGCGCTGGCCTTGGGGCTGGCCTGGGGCGCCACCTTGGCCACCATCCGCCGCGGGCGGACCGCGGCCCTGCTCCTTGGCCTGAGCACAGTCGTGATCTCGCTGCCCTCCTTCACGATGATGCTGTTGCTCGCCGAGGCCGTGGCGACCATCACGCTGCGCACGGGCGTACGCCTGGCCTATGTGCAGGGCTACGGCCTCGACGGTCACCTGATCCTGCCCACAGCCGTGCTGGCCGTGCGCGGCGGCGCCTATATCGCTCGCGCGGTGCAGGTGGCCCAGGAGGAGATCATGGGGCAGGAGTATATTCGCGCGGCGCGGGCTAAAGGCCTCGGCGGCTTCGACCTCTGGCGGCGCCATGTGCTGCCGGCCCTGCGCCTACCGCTCCTCGGCGCCACGCTCGGCGCCGTGCGGGTGATCGTCGCCGGGATGGTGATCGTGGACTTTATGTACGGCTGGGGCGGCCTGGGGCGCAAGCTGCTCTCGGTGAACAGCGAGGGCGTGGTGGCCGCCGGCAACGCCGAGGTCGCCGCCGGCGCCGCCGTTATCCTGCTGCTGATCTTCGTGCTGATCGACGCCGTGGGCCGCCTGCTGATCCGCGGCGCCGTGCCCCAGAGCGGAGCGGAGTAGAGGTCGCAGATGCAGCTGCCAAGCCTTCGTTTTGTGCGCCGCCTGCGCCCGCCCCGCGCCGAACTGCTAGTCGGCGGCGCCCTGGTGGCGCTGATCATCCTCTGCGCCGTAGCCGCGCCGCTCCTGGCGCCCTTCGACCCGCTCGACCAGCGGCTGATCTTCGTCGACGGCACGCTGTTGCGCCCGCCCTACCCGCCCGGCTCCCAGGGCATGCTGCTCGGCAGCGACTCGCTGGGGCGCGATCTGCTAAGCCGCCTGATCTACGGCGCCCGCTACACGCTGGCCTTCTGCGGCATCTCGGCCCTGCTGCGGGTGGGCATCGCCGCGGCCCTCGGCATGCTCGGCGGATGGTACGAGCGGGCTGGCCGGGCCCTCGACGTGCTCGCGGGCGCCTGGTCGGCGGTGCCCAGCCTGTTCTTCGCGCTCATCCCTCTCGCCCTGATCAGCCGCATCGGCTCGAACGAGCTGAACGCCCTCGCCTTCGTACTGATCTTCGCCTGCACCGGCTGGGCCGAGGCCGCCGTGCGGGTGCGCGTCGCCGTCGAGGCGCTGCGGAGCGCGCCCTTCATCGAGGCCGCCTACGCGGTCGGGCTGCGGCGCTGGCAGG
>DAOUGF010000189.1:0-7255 GCA_034429295.1 Chloroflexaceae bacterium | reverse complement strand
ATCCCCGATGCCTGGCTCAGCCCTTGCTAGAATCGAAGTGTCATCGCGGAGCAGCCGGCCTTCGCCAGGAGAAAGGAGAAGCCAATGAGCGTATCTCCCGAGCCCGCGTCGGGCGAGCAGCCGACGGCGCCGAACGCCGCGCGCATCTATAACTACACCCTTGGCGGCACGCACTACACGCCGGCCGATCAGGCAGCCGCCGAGTATATGTTCTCGCTGCTTCCCTCCACACGCAAGTGGGTGGGCATGCTGCGCGCCTTCCTCCAGCAGGCGGCGCGCCAGCTGCGGGCCGAGGGCTTCACCCACTTCGTGGACTTTGCCTCCGGGCTGCCCACCGAGGATCATATCCACCCTATCCTGCCCGATGCGCGGATCGTCTACTCAGACATAGACCCGGAGACCTACGAACTGGCGACGAAGATGGTCGCGGGGCTCCCGAACGTGCTGTACCTTCAGCACGACGTGCGCGATGCCCGCGGGCTGCTGGAGTCCGAGGTTGTCCGCGACTTCCTCGGCGGCGAGCGGAAGGTCGCCATCGGCCTCAGCGGCATCACCGTCTTTCTCAACCCCGATGAGCTCACGCGGCTCTTCCACGACCTCTACGACTGGGCGGCCCCCGGCTCGAAGCTCTACATCACCTATGAAACGAAAGAGGCCGGGCGGACGACGCCCCAACTCGAGCAGTTTCTCGCGATGTTCAGCCAGGCTGGCGCTCCGTTCTGGTTCTACACGCAGGAGGAGTGCGTCGCGCTGAGCGCCCCGTGGCGGCTGCCCCTCGGTGGGCTGGTGCCCCTCCAGCGGTTTCTTGGGCTCCCGGATGACTATATTACGGAGGCCGATCGTGAAGGCGTGGGGCTGGAGTTCTACGCCGCCCTGCTTGAAAAGCCCTGAGGCGAGGGCGAGCCTCGCCCACCCCCGGTCGCTCATGCGGGGATGATCGGCAGGGTGATGTGTGAGGGGCGCTCGCGGTCGCAGAAGACGAAGTTATCAGCTGCCTGCTGGAAGGTGTGGTGGCCGATCGGCTCGCCGGTGTTGGGGTTGAGATCGAAGCGGGGGAAGTTGCTGCTGGAGATATCCACCCTGATCCGGTGGCCCGCCGCGAACAGGTTGCTGGTCGGCGGGAGTGTGATCTCCACCTTGTAGAACCGCTCCGGCTCCATCATCACCTCGTGGTCGAAGCCCTCGCGGTAGCGGCAGCGGAGGATGCCGTCGGCCAGGTACATGTGGTAGCCCTCGGGGTAGTCGGCGTTGGGCGGGTAGACATCGATCAGCTTGGCGGTGAAGTCGGTGTCGGGCGCCGACGAGGCCACGTAGAGGGTCACGCTGATCGGCCCGGTCACCTCCAGCGGCTCGGCGAGCGGCTCGCTCTGGAAGACGAGCACATCGGGGCGCATGCTGAGCGGGAGGTATGGCGGCCGGCAGCCCACCAGGCCGGGCCGCTCCTGCTGGTGGGCCGGGCCGTCTGGCACGATGCTGCGCATGAGCGTCCAGGGCGGTAGATAGCGCACCCAGAACGGATCTAGGCCGCCGTCCGGGGCGACGAACTCGAAGAAGCCGGTCACTGGCCCGCCGATCGTCGGCACCGGGCGCGTGGGGTCGTAGCGGAAGCGGGCCGGCGGCGCGGCGGCTGTGGGCGGGGCGAGGTCGAGCCCGCCACCCGGCCGCAGGTAGAAGGGCGTGGGCACGGCCCGGGCCAGGGGCCACTCGCGCTCGGCCCGCCAGCGCCCACCGTGATCCAGATAGCCCCGCGCAGTGCGGCGCCCGCTGCCGCCGCCCATCACGAAGATCCGCACCGGCGGGTCGTCCTCCACGCCGGTCGGTTCGTCGCGCAGCCAGCGGGCGAAGAAGCGCAGCTGCTCGGCGTTGAAGCGCTCGAAGCCCCATTGGGCCTCGGGGCCGAACTCCACATCGTTGGCCACATAGCTTTCGCCCTCGGTGCGCATGCCCTGGTGGGTCCACGGCCCCATGATCAGCCGCTGCGGCGCGCGGTTCCGGGCCGCCAGGGCCGCGTACTGCTCCGTGGTGGCGATGGCGTACGGGTCGAACCAGCCCCCCGAGAACGTCCCCGGCACGTCGGCGTGGCGCTCGAAGCGGAAGGCGAAGTCGTTGCACTCAGCCGACCAGAACTCGTCGTAGGAGCCGCGAGTGTAGTAGTCGAATAGGGTTGCCTCCAGGTACGGCACGGCGGCCAGGGGCGTGTGGCCCGGCTTGAAGGGCGTGGCGTACACCAGCTCACGCATCCGGCCCATCGCCGCGAAGATCCTGGCCCGCAGCGTCGGGTCGGCCAGCGCCTCCTGGGAGTCCTGGGCGTGCAGGAACAGGGCCCCGAACATATGCAGCTGCATCGCGCCGCCCCAGCGCACCTGATGGGCGTAGCTGTTGATCGGGGCCACGTCAGGCCAGATCGCCGTGAGATGGGGCGGGCGATAGAGGGCAGCGTGGGTTTGCACCAGGCCGGGGTGCGAGCTGCCGACCATGCCGACGCGCCTGTTCGACCAGGGCTGGGCCGCGATCCACTCGATCGTGTCGTAGCCGTCCGTGCCCTCCTTGGGGTTCGCTGTGTGCCGGTACTCGCCGCGCCCCTCCGACCCGTAGCGGCCCCGTAGGTCCTGCTGCACGGTGACGAAGCCCCGGGGCGTGAAAAACTCGGCGATGGTCGAGACGTAGCGCTGGGCCCGCTTGTCGTACGAGGTGCGCAGCAGGATCGTCGGGAAGGGGCCGGGGAGCGGCTCGCCGTCGCGCGCCGGGCGATAGATGTCGGTGGCGAGACGCACCCCGTCGCGCATGGGGATCATCACGTCGCGGGCGACGACGATGCCGAAATTCTGATGCCCGCCGCTCATCCGTATACCTCCTCCTGGCGGCGCAGCAGCCGGCCCGCGCGAGCCCCGGTCAGTGTGCCGTCTCGCATTGTCAGGGCGCCATTCACCAGCACATGGACCATCCCCTCCGCCGGTTGGTTCGGCTCGGCCAGCGTGCCCCGCTCCGCGAACCTGGCCGGGTCGAAGATCGCCAGGTCGGCCCGCGCGCCGGCCCGCAGCACGCCGCGGTCGCGCAGGCGCAGGCGGCGCGCTGGCAGCCCGGTGAGCCGGTGTACCGCCTCCTCGGGCGTGAGAATCCGTAATTCGCGCACGTAGCGCCGGAAGAACCAGGCGGCCCAGGTGTAGGCGCCATGGAAGACCGCGCCCGCGAGGGGGCCGTCGGGGCAGAGGGTGGTAGCGTCGGAGCCGACCATGCAGCCAGGCTGCTCGAAGACCAGCCGCGCGTCGGCTTCCTCGTAGACGAATGCGGCGACCATCGGCCGGTGGATCTGCTCCACCTCCGCGCGCAGCACGGCCAGCACGGCGTCGAGCGGATCGACCGCCAGCTCAGCCGCGATCTCAGCCAGGGAGCGACCCGTCCACTCGGGGCGGGCGCGGCAGCCGAGGAGCATCACTTTGTCCCAGCCGGCGCCAGCCAGGCGCGTGACGATGGAAGGGCGCGCGCGGAGTTCGGCGCGTAGCGCGGGGCCGTCCAGGGCCGCCGCGAGCTCGGCGGGGGCGAGCGCCAGGGTCCAGGCAGGCAGGGCCGCGCTGAGTGTTGTGGTGCCGAAGAGCCGGGTGTGCATGTCGTAGCCGACATCGAGGCCACGCAGGCGCGCCGCCTCGACTTGGGCGAGGGCATGTTCGATAGCGCGCCGGCTGTTGGCCTCCAACCGCGCCACCGATGAGATGTGCGAGATCTGGAGTGGCGCGCCGGCGGCCTCGGCCACGCGGATCGCCTCGGCGATCGCCTCGGCGGCGCGGCCCTGCTCGTTGCGGGTGTGGGTGGCGTACAGCCCTCCGGCCCGCGCCGTCTGCCGGCACAGCGCGACGATCTCCTCCTCGCTGCAGCCCCGCTCCGGGCCGTACTCGAGGCCGGTGGAGAGGCCGAGGGCGCCGGCCTCCAGCCCTTCGGCGAGCAGGCGCGCCATCATGCGTCGCTCATCGGGGCGGGCCGGGCGCTCCTCCGCGCCCACCGTCGCCAGGCGCAGCTTGCCGTTCGGCACCAGGGCGGCGACGTTCACCGCCGGGCGGGCCGCCTCCAACCGCGCGAAGTAGCCGGCGGTGCTGCGCCAATCCATCGGCGGCTCCGGGCGGTGGCCGTAGACGTTGAGGCCGGGCGGGGCCGGCCCGCCAAGGGGAGCGCAGCCGAAGCCGCAGTTGCCGATCACCTCCATCGTCACCCCCTGCGCGATCGCGCTCACCGCCCGCGGGTCGGCCAGCAGGGTGAAGTCGGAGTGGCTATGGATGTCGATGAAGCCTGGCGCCACCACCAGGCCGCGGGCGTCGAGGGCCGCCCTGCCGCCTTGGCCCGGCTCGAGCGCGCCGCGTTCGAGGATGGCCGCCACGCGCCCGTCGCGCAGTAGCAGATCGGCGGGGCGGGCCGGCGCGCCTGTGCCGTCGATCAGCGACCCGCCGAAGACCAGGAGCTCGTCTGTCATACTGTCTCCGAGAGGCGACAGGGCGCCAGCGCATCAGCCGACGCGGTAGCGCGCCACAAGTGCCTCGTCCAGCTCCACGCCGAGGCCGGGCCGCTCCAGGGGCCGCGCCTCGCCAGCCTTGATCGGCAAAGGCTCGGCCAGCACGTCGCCCTCGTAGAAGAAGGGGCCGAGGATGTCGCAGGGGAACTCCTCCGCGCCGATGCCGGGCGAGGCCAGCGCGAGATGGATCATGGCCGCGCTCGCGACGCCGAGCTCCAGGTTGCTGCCGACGGTGCACGTCAGGCCAGCCGCCTCGGCCAGGGCCGCCACTTTGCGCCCAGCGCCAATGCCGCCGCCCTTGCCGACGTAGATCGAGAACACGTCGGCGGCCCCAGCGCGGGCGAGGGCCATCGCATCCTGCAGCGTGTAGAGGCTCTCGTCGGCCATCACCGGCACCGGCACCTGCCGGCGCACGTCGGCCATCCAGGCCACATCGAGGGGCGCGACGGGCTGCTCAGCGAAGGCGATGTTGTACTCGCAGAGCCGGCGAATCGTCTGGATGGCTACTCTGGGGGCCCAGCCGCCGTTGGCGTCTACGCCGAGGCGTATCTCCGGCCCGACTGCCTCGCGCACCGCGCGTACCCTGGCCACATCCTGTTCGGGATCTATCCCGACCTTCACCTTCATCGCGCGGAAGCCCTGTTCCATCGCCCAGGCCGCGATCGCGGCCGCCCGCGCCGGCTCCTGGCCCGAGACGGAGAACTTGGTCGGCACATAGTCGCGCACGGGGCCGCCGAAGATGCGGTAGAGCGGCAGCCCTGCGACCTTCCCCACCAGATCCCAGAGCGCCATCTCGATGCCAGCTTTCGTGAAGACGTTGCCCGCCAACGCGCGGCCCATGCGGGCACTCAGCCGCTCCACCTCGGTCGGGTCGGAGCCGATGAGCAGGGGCGCCAGGTAGGTCTTGATACAGTGGGCCGCCGTCACCTGGTCTTCGCCGCTCCAGATCGGCGTGCAGGAGACCTCGCCGAGGCCGACGAGGCCCTCGTCGGTGTGGAGCCGCACCAGCAGGAATGGGGAGACGGTATGGGCGCCGCGCCCGCCGCGCACCGCGCGCTCCTGGTTGATCGGCACCTGCACCGGGATCGTCTCGACGCGGGTGATCTTCATGCTGTCTCCTCGCCTTGGGCCGCGGCGGCGCGGGCGTAGAACGCTGTGAGGGCCTCGGCTACCCCTTCCACGGCAGCCGCCAGGAAGCGCTCGCCGTCCTCCTTGCTGCCCCGCGCCGGGCTGTCGGAGTAGCCGTCGATGCGCTGCCAGAAGCCGTGGATCTCGACCCTGTAGGGGTCGGCTGGCATGGGCGGGCTGGTGCGCGGATCGAGTTCGCGCTCGGGCCGTGGCTCGCGCACGAGGTCGGGCCGCAACGCCGCGACGAGGGAGGTCTCGAAGGCGCCGGCATGCCCGGGGAGGTGGCCGATCTGGCCTGCGCCCGCTGCGGTCAGCCGCTCCCAAGCGACCGTCCAGTAGCTCCCTGCGGCCACGGCGATCTCGCGCCGCAGGGCTACGTCGCGGGCGGCCAGTTGCACCAGCTCGCTGTTGCCGCCGTGGCCGTTGATGATGAAGACGCGCCGGAAGCCGCTCTCGGCCAGCGATTCGAGCAGGTCACAGATCAGGCGGTAGTAGGTCTCCGTCGAGACCGACATCGTGCCTCCGAAGGGCAGGTGGTGGGGCGATGAGCCGAAGGCTAGCGTGGGCGCGACGAGGGCTGGGATGCCGGGCCGCACGCGGGCTGCTGCGCTGCGGGCCACGGCCTCGACGGCCATGCTGTCGGTGCCCACCGGCAGGTGGGGGCCGTGCTGCTCGGTGGCGCCAGTGGGTAGGATCACGAGAGCACGAGCCGCGATCTCCCGCGCCTCGGCGCGGGTGAGCTCGCTCAGCAGGAGGGGGAGTTCCATGGGCGCTCACAGCTCCAGAAAGCGCTCCAGCACATTCAGCGTGATCCGCGAGATCGCATCGTCCACCAGCAGCGACGAGACGTAGGTGATCGACCCGACCGAGAAGACGGCGCCGCCGCTCGGCCGCTCGTGGTAGACGATCTCGGCGCCACCGTCGTCGGGGTTGAGGCCCTTGGCCAACACAATGGCGCCGGGCGGGGCGTGCGGGCTAAGCTTGTCGGTCTCGTGGCCGGAGGCGCCGCCGCTGCAGCGCTCGTGGAGGCTCGCCGCCCCGAAGATCGCGCCGTCCCGCAGCCCGGTGCCCGCGAAGGCCCAATGGTCGGCGCGCAGGGCGCGGTAGGGCGCCGCCGTCATAATGCCGGTTTCGGTGGTGACGACGCCGAGCAGGCTCGCCTCGGGCGCTACCGTGCGGTGGAAGCGGCTCTCGTAGTAGACGTCGGGGTTCGCGGGGTCGCGCATGCCCAGCGCGCCGCCCTCGGCCCGCAGGTGGGTCTTGCAGCGCATCGTGTCGGGCGTCGGTAGCTCGACCTCGCAGTTGATCCCGTTGCCGCCGAGGTAGATCAGGCGCCCGCCGCGGTCGACCCAGTCGCGCACCCGCTCGAACATCCGCCGTGTCCAGTACTCGGGGTGCACCGAGAGGATCAGTACGCGATAGGCGTCCAGGTCGAGCGTGCCGTCGTGGAGTTGGGCCTCGGCGTAGTAGTCGTAGGCGTGGCCCTCGCGCTCGAGCCAGGCGAGCAGCCGCCACTCGGCGGGGGCGAGGCTGCTGGCGAGGCGCCCGGCGATCGGGTCGGTGGGCCGCGCGCCTTTCGGCACGCAGTTGCCCGGCTCGGGGCGCTCGAACGAGAGCGGCGGGAAG
>DAOUGF010000188.1:0-9653 GCA_034429295.1 Chloroflexaceae bacterium | reverse complement strand
CGATCCCGAGCGCCTTCTGCTACCACCACCAGGCTGTCGCGGCGCCCGCTCTCGCGCCCGGTCCGCAGCGCGTCGCACATCACGCTCGCCCAGTCGTCAACTTCCGGCGGGCGCTCAGGGATGAAGACCCAATCGGCGCCGCCGGAGATCGCGCCCATGAGCGCCAGATAGCCGCAGTTGCGGCCCATCACCTCCACCACGAAGGTGCGCTGGTGGCTGGCGGCGGTGGAGGTGATCGCGTCGAGCGCCTCGGTGATGCGATGCAGGGCCGTGTCGGCGCCGATCGTCATATCGGTGCCGGCGAAATCGTTATCGATCGAGCCCACCAGGCCGACGACGCCGAGGAAGGGGTGGGCCGCGGCGGTGGCGGCGTCGATCGTCCCCGCGTCCACCAATTCCTGCAGCAACTCCGGCCATTCGCGGCGGAAGATATCGGCGCCGGTGAGGCTGCCGTCGCCGCCGATCACCACCAGGCGGTCGATGCCGTGGGCCAGCAGGTTGGCCGCGGCGGCCCGGCGCCCCTCGCGGGTGCGGAAGGCGGCGCTGCGGGCCGTGCCAATGATCGTGCCGCCCCGCTGCAGGATGCCGCCGACGCTGTCCCAGTCCATGCGGCGGATCAGCTCGCCGCCCCGAATCATGCCCTCGTAGCCTTCGTAGATGGCGTAGACGGCGCAGCCGCGGCTGATGCCGCTGCGCACCACCGCCCGCACCGCGGCGTTCATCCCTTGGGCGTCGCCGCCGCTGGTCAGTACGCCGATCTTGATCTGCTGGGTCATTGCTTGCTCGCTGCGCTCGCTCGCGGACGGGGGCCGGGCATCGCTACACTCGCCTTGGACGAAGGACACGAGGAGCCTATCGGCGCCGTCAGGTGTCCCCCTCTCTCCCTCTCCCCCTATCCCACTCTCCTAGTTTGGGAACATCGCGCTCACGCTCTCGCGGGTATGGATGCGCCTGATCGCCTCGGCGAAGAGCGGGGCCACGGAAACGACCTCGATCTTCTCGGAGCGGCGCACGGGCTGCTTCTCGATGCTGTCAGTGATAAAGAGCCGCTTGAGCGGGCTGGCCTCGATCCGTTCCACCGAGCCGGGCGTAAGCGCGCCGTGGCTTACCATGGCGTAGATCTCGGCAGTTCCCCGCTCGGCCAGCCGGGCGGCCACCTCGGTGAGCGTGCCGCCGGAGATGGTAAAATCGTCTACAATCAGCGCCGTCCGGCCGGCCACATCGCCGATGATCTCGCGCGTCTCGGCGTGCTCGTCGTGGGCGGCCCGCTCCTTGTTGGCGATGGCGAGCGGGGCGTCGAGAGCGAGGGCATAGCGGCGCGCCGCCTTCACGAAGCCGGCGTCGGGCGAGACGACCACCAGGTTCGGCAGATTCAGCTGGCGGATGCGCTCCACCAGCACCGGCAGGGCGTAGAGATTGTCAACCGGCACCCGAAAGAAGCCCTGGATCTGTGGCGCGTGGAGGTCCATCGTCACTACGCGGTCGCAGCCGGCTACCTCGATGCAGTCGGCGCAGACGCGGGCGCGGATGGAGACCCGCGGCTCGTCTTTCTTGTCGCCCTTGGCGTAACTGAAGTAGGGCACCACAGCCGTCACCGATGCGGCGCTGGCCCTGTTGCAGGCATCGATCCAGAAGAGCAGCTCCATGAAGCTGTCGTTGGTGGGGAAGATCGTGCTCTGAATAATATAGACTTCGCGGCCGCGCACGTTCTCGAGCACCCGCACGAAGGTATTGCCTTCGGAGAATGTGATCACCTCGCCCTTGCCCGGCGCCACAGCGAGGTGTTGGCAGATACTCGCGGTGAGCTGCGGGCTACTGCTCCCTGCGAAAATGACGATGTCGTGAAGGCTCACGCTCACCTCCTTGCTGCTCCGCGCCATCGCATCCTAACACAAAATAGCGCCGAGGCTCTGCAGCGCGGGGCGTGAAGATGGCAACGCTCGTAATTCGCTCCCGATATAGTGTTCCATGGATTGCTCCGGAAGGCTGGTATGCCGGCGCCTCGCTCCAGGCTCACGGCTTGGGGCGCTGGAGCAGGCGACATGCCAGGCCGCTGAAACGGTACCGCTACAGACTAATGGTGATGCCAGCTGCTCGACCCTCAGCAGGATCGCAACGGGTAGGCGATAGTGAGGAGTGATATGGCGAGCTATCTGCGCTCCTGGTTCGAACAGACAATTTTCTCAGATCCGGTACAGCGGCGCCAAGCCAGCTATTTCCAGGCCTTTTTGCTTGGCTGGTTCCTCCTGGCGACCATTGGTTTTCCGCTCTCGCTGTTGGTAAACTCCCAGGACGGCGCTGCCGGCCAGCCCCCCGCAGACCCTGTCCCACTGTTCGTCACCATCGTCTTGTGGCTCGTGTTCCTCGCGGTGCTGCTGGTCTGGCTGTCGCCCCTCGTCGCTCTGGTGCTGCTGCGGCGTGGGCGCTTCAGCAGCGCGGTGTATATGGCGGTTTGGGGAGGGCTCTTAGGGCACTCAGCCGCTACCTACGCCTTGGGCGTCGCCGACCCATCGGTGCTGGTGGTCTTTCAGCTCCCGATCGTCCTGGCTGGGCTCCTCGGCGGGCGCCGCCTGCTGCTCGCAGTCTCCGTCTACAGCGTCCTCTATGTGCTCATCGTGGCCTTCCTGCAGGTCCAAACGCCGCCTCTGGCCGGGATCTTCAGCCCCCAGGCTATGGCGCTGGCCATGGGCTCCACACCGCCCCCTCTCAACCTCGGCCAGCCGCTGGCCTTCTTCATCGCGGTAACGCTGTTGAACGGCATGCTGCTCGACCGCTTCAGCGGGGCGCTGCGCAGCGCTCTGAGCGAGTCGCTCGAGCGCGAGACCGAGCTCCAGGCGATCCGCGACTCCCTGGAGACCACCGTGAGCGAGCGCACCGCTGAGCTTGCCGCGGCGCTGCAGGAGGCGCAGAATCGCTCCGCTGAGCAGGCACGCCTGCTGGAGGAGATCGAGGAGCAGCGCGGGCTCATCCGCGACTTGAGTGTGCCGGTGATCCCGATCAGTGCGAAGACGCTGGTTCTGCCCTTGGTGGGCTCGCTCGACACTGCCCGGCTGCAGCAGCTTCAGGAGCAGAGCCTCCAGGCGATCGAGCGCACCTCTGCCCGCACGCTGGTGCTGGATGTGACGGGAGTGCCGATCGTGGACAGCCAAGTGGGCCAGGGGCTGCTCAATGTGGTACAGGCGTGCCGGCTCCTTGGCGCCGAGACGATCCTGGTCGGGATCAGGCCAGAGGTCGCCCAGGCGATGGTGAGCGTCGGCATGGATATGCAGGCTGTGCGCACTTTCGCCGATCTTCAGTCGGCCCTTAGCCAGTTGACCCACATCGCCTGACGGGCTCGCCCTGGCTCGATCACTTCCATCATAGTCTGACACACGCAGCGCCGGTCATCCCGGCGCTGCTGTATCATGAGGGCTCGCGGACATCTATCGAGCGCCGCCGCCGGGCGCGTTGCCGCACGGGCAGAGGAGCCTATGATGGGCAGGTGGTTCAAGGCCGTATATTTCGCCGGCATCCTGATCGAGATGGCTGTGCGCATCCCGTATGACCGGCAGCGCCGCCGCATCCGGAAGATCGACCAGCGGGTGAGCGCCACCGAGCGAGGCCTGCTCGGCGGGCTGCTGCTTGGGATGTTCGTGCTCCCTCTGGTCTACAGCGTGACCCCCTGGCTCAACTTCGCCGACTACCGCCTCTCATCAGCCGCGAAAGCCCGCGCCGGGTGGCTCGGCAGCGCGCTGCTCGCGGCGAGCATCTGGCTCTTCTGGCGCGCCCACCGCGACCTCGGGACGAACTGGTCGCCCTCGCTGGAGATCGGCGAGGGGCAGACGCTGACGACCGAGGGTATTTACCGGCATATCCGCCACCCGATGTACGCCTCACAGTGGCTCTGGAGCGCGGCACAGGCGCTGCTGCTGCCGAACTGGATCGCGGGCTGGTCCAGCTTTGCGAGCTTTCTGCCCTTCTACCTGAGCCGTGTGCCCAACGAGGAGCGCATGATGCTCGAACATTTCGGTGAGGCCTATCGTGCTTACGCCGAGCGAACCGGGCGCGTGCTGCCGCGACTCCGCGGCTAGGGCAGGGCCTCACCTCGTAGGCCGGATCGTGTCGCAGAAGGCCGCGATCTGCGCGCTGTGCTCGCGCTTGTGCCCATAGAACGAGTAGACAAGGTAGTCCTCCAAGTCGTACTCCGCGCCGTACCAGGGCAGCTCGCCGGCCCGCCGGCGCTGCTCCGCGGGGATCTGCTGGATCAGCTCGCTCACCCGGCCGTACGCCTGCTCATACTCATCGCGCGCCTCGGCCAAGCTCAGGTGGCGTCGCTGCGCCACCTGCTCGTCGTTGAAGGCGGCGTCGATCGGGTTGGCGAACGCCTGCTGGCGGCCGGCGACAAACGATTCCAGCAGTTCCGCCAGCACCAGTTCGTACGACGCGAGGTGAGCGAGCACATCCTTCGTTGACCAGACCCCACAGACGCCGGGGTCCTCGGCGTGGCCGGCCGGCAGCAGGTCGAGGGTGGCGAGCACTGTCAGGTGGCCGTAGCGCAGCACATCGTTCGCATTCATCGCGCCCTCCTTTGTGAGTCCGTGAGCCCTGGCCGGTCGGCACCCGCCGGCATCTACAGGGTGGCGGCAGCCGCCACCGTCTGAAAGTGGATGTCCACCGTATCCTCGATGCGCCGGGCGTAGCCGCCGGCCATTGTGATGGCCAGGGGAATGCCGGCCCGGCGGGTGTAGTGGAAGATCAGGCGGTCGCGCTCGGCGAGGCCGGCCTTGGTGAGGGCGAGACGGCCAAGGCGATCGTCGAAGTAGGGGTCGGCGCCGGCCAGGTAGATGACGAGGTCGGGCCGGGCCGCCTCGATGGCGTGGCGCACACCCTGCTCGAGAGCGTCGAGGTAAGTGTCGTCACCGGCGCCATCGGGCAGCTCCACGTCGAGGTCGCTCCGCTGCTTGCGGAAGGGGAAGTTGTTCGCGCAGTGGATCGAGAAGGTGAAGATCGTCTCGTCGTCCTGGAGGATGGAGGCTGTGCCGTCGCCCTGGTGGACGTCGCAGTCGAGGATGGCGATCCGCCCAGCCAGGCCCTCGGCCTGCACGGCCCGGGCAGCGACGGCGCTGTCGTTGAAGACGCAGTAGCCGGCGCCGTGGCCGGCGAAGGCGTGGTGGGTGCCGCCAGCGAGGTTCGCGCCGACGCCGCCGGCGAGGGCTGCGCGGCAGGCCTCTATGGTGGCCCCGGCCGAGCGGCGCGAGCGTTCAACCATCTGAGGGGACCAGGGGAAGCCGATGCGCCTGATCTCGTCGGCGCTTAACTCGCCCTCGGTGACGCGCCTGATGTAGTCGAGGTTGTGGGCGCGGGCTAGCTCCGTGTCGTCGGCGGCGTGGGGTACGCGCAGCGCCGTGGGCGGGACGAGGGCGGCGGCCGCCACGCGCTCGCGTAGCATAGCGTACTTCTCCATCGGGAAGCGGTGGCCCGGCGGCAGCGGGAGCACGAAGGTATCGGAGTAGAAGATCTGCATGGCGGCGCCATTATAGCGCGGCCAAGCTGAAGCGGCCGCCTCTGGCCAGGGCGCCAGGTGGCACCGCCTACTCCGGTGGCTGCGCCAGCAGCGTGTACCCCATCCCGCGGCGCGTCTGCAGTAGCTCGGCGTTGGGGTCGGCGCGGCGCAGCGCCCCTCGGAGGTTGCTCACTACCCGGTCGAGGGCCTCGGCGTCGAGGCCGGGGTCATAATCGCGGCCCCAGATCGCCTGGGCGCAGCTCTCGCGGGTGCAGAGCTCGCCGACATGGCGGTAGAGGTGCAGCAGCAGCCGGTGCTGGCTTGGCGGCAGCTCCAGCGGCTGGGCGCCGAGAAAGAAGATCTGGGTGCGCTCGTCGAGCCGCAGGCGGGCCCGTGGCACCACCGTCGGGTCCGGGTCGATGAAGCGCAGCAGATCGCCCGCCGCGCCGAGGCCGATCGTATCCCGGTGGCTCAGGATGTGGGCGCCGCTGATCGGCTGGCCGTTCACGAAGGTGCCGTTGGCGCTCCCGGCGTCGTGCAGGGCGTAGCGCGGCCCCTCGCGGGCGATGCGGGCGTGCAGGCGCGAGACAGTCTGCCGACGCACGACGATGTCGCAACTGGGCGCGCGGCCCACGGTGTGCACCTGCCCGCTCAGTACGAACTCTGCGGGCGTAACGTCCGGGCTCAGCGCGACCAACCGCGCCGGCGGGATCTCTTCGTGCTCGCTCATAGCCTCATTGTACCGCACGGCCACCCTTTTGCCCTCCAGCCCGCGCTCCAGCCCACAACCCAGTTCCCGCCTTCGCACCTTTCTTAAGCGCTTCGCGCCACTTCGTTCCGCGTCTTCCCTTAAGCGCTTCGCGCCACTTCGTTCCGCGCCTTCGCGCTTTCGCTTTCGTGTTTTAAGCGCTGTGCGCCACTTCGTAACGCCCCCTTAGGCGCTGCGCGCCGTCTTGCGACCCGCGTCTTTCGCGATCCAAACCCCCTCGCCCCCGCTATGCTACAATACCCCGCAGCGACGCCCCTCTCCCCCGCGGTGACACCATGCTCGAGCCAGGATCGCTGCTCCTCCAGCGCTATCAGATCGTCCGGCTGATCGGGCGCGGCGGTATGGGCGCGGTCTACGAGGCGGTCGACAAGCGCCTCCGCAACACGGTGGCCCTCAAGCAGATGCTGCTCCTCTCCGAGGAGAACATCGAGGCGTTCGAGCGCGAGGCCCGGATCCTCGCCGCCCTGCGCCACCCTGCCCTCCCCAAGGTGATCGACTACTTCCACGACGAGCAGGGCCGCTTCCTCGTGATGGAGTTCTTCGCCGGCGCCGACCTCGCCGCGCTCCAGGCCCGCCGCGCCGGACCCTTCCCCCCTGACGAGGTGATCGCCTGGGCCGACCAGATCCTCGCCGCCCTCGACTACATCCACACCCGCCAGCCCCCGGTGCTCCACCGCGACATTAAGCCCCAGAACCTCAAGCTCACCGCTGAGGGTCAGGTGGTGCTGCTCGACTTCGGCCTCGCCAAGGGCGCCGGCCCCGGCCTCGACCAGAGCTTCTTCGGCTACACGCTCCAGTACGCCCCCCTCGAGCAGATCGACGGCAGCGGCACCGAGCCTCGCTCCGACCTCTACGCCCTCGCCGCAACCCTCTACCAGTTGCTCACCGATACGCCCCCGCCAAGCGCGCCCGTGCGCGCCGACGCCCTGCTCGGCGGCCGGCCCGACCCGCTCCGCCCCGCCCATGAGTTGAATCCAGCCGTGCCTCGCGAGCTTGGTGGTCTGCTCAGCGCCGCTCTCGCTCTCCGCCGCGAAGATCGCCCGCCCGGCGCCGCCGCGATGCGCGACGCCCTCCGCGAGGTCGCCCTCCTCTTCGCCGACACGGTCGTCCCCGCCGCGCTCCCGTCGGCATCCGCCCTCACGGTGCCAGCGGCTGCGCCCTCGCCCAGCCCAGCCCGCCCGATCAGCGTCGGTTGGGAGCAGGTTGCCGCCGCCGCCCATCAGCAGGCCGAACACGTCTTCCGCGAGCTTGCCGGAACCCCGCGCCGCCTTGGCCCCTTTATCCCCGAGCTCTACGTGTCGCGTGCCGCCGAGGAGGAGCTCGACGCCTTCCTCGCTGGCTCCAGCGGCGCCCTGCTCCTGATCGGCGACTCCGGCGCCGGCAAGACGTGCTTGCTCGCCCATTGGGCCGGGCGCCTGCGCGCGGCCGGCGACGCTGTACTCTTCTATCGCTGCGGCGGCTCCCTCGGCACCGAGATCGACAGGGAGATCGCCCGCGATCTCGGCCGCGACGCGCCCGAGATGCTGCTCCACGACCTCGGCCAGATCGCCCGTCTGGCCGCCGAAGCTGGCCGCCGCCTCGTGATCATCTTCGACGCCATCAACGAGTACCGCGGCGGCGCCCAATCCGGCCCCGAGCTTCTGCTCAAGCAGATCGACGCCTTGGTGGGCCGGGTTGCCGGCCCCTGGCTGCGCGTGGTGCTCAGCTGCAACAGCGCCACTTGGGGCCAGCTCGAGCGCGCTGGCGCCACCCGCCTCTTCTGGGCCGCCTACCACCAGGGCTTCGACGGCGAGCCCTATGTCGAGCTCGGCCATTTCAGCAGCGGCGAGCTCGCCGAGGCTTACCCCCGCTACCAGCGCTTCTTTCAGCTTGAGACGCCCTTTGAGCAGCTGCCCCTCGCCCTTCGCGAGCGCCTGCACCGCCCGCTGCTGCTGCGCCTGGTGGCCGAAACCTACCGGAACAGCCCGATCGTCATCGCCGCCCGCGGCCTCAGCCTCGGCATCTTCCGTCGCCTCTTCGACGAGCGCGTCCGCCAGCGCCGCGAGCAGCTCTTCATCGAGGAGTTCGCCGGCGAGCTGCTGCAGCGGGGCGAGCTTGCCGTGCCCGTGGCCGATCTCGCCCGCAACGAGCGCCTCCGCGACGAGATCCTCAGCGATGAGCCCGACTCGGCCTACATCCGTCTCCTCGACGGCGGCATCCTCGCTGAGCAGCGGGGCGACATCTTCACCGGGGAGGTCGCCGGCTTCGCGTACGCCGAGTTGGGGGCCTATGTGCTCGCCCGCCACTTGCTGCGGGACTCGGCCGCCCGCAGCACGCTCCCCGCTACGATCACCAGCCTGATGGAGCGCGCCCGCACCTTCCCTCTTGCCTTCGACATCGCCCGCAACGCGCTCCTGATCGCCCGCCAGCCCGAGGCCTTCGCCACTCTCGCCCAATCCTCCGATATCGAGCTCCGCGAGTTGGCCGCCCAGAGCCTTGTCGAGCTCCACGCCGACGATCCCGCGGCCGCTGCCGAGCTGATCAAGGCCCTCTGCCAGCGCGACTCCGACGAGGCTCGTCGCACCGCCCTCAAGGCCGCCTACTACATCGGCCCGGGGGCCCGCGAGATCTTCCTCTGGGCCGCCGGCCGCGGCAGCTCCGCTCTGCGCCGCGTCGCTCGCGACGTCCTCTATTTGATCTGGCGCTCCGATCCGGCCTTCACCTACGGCCTGCTCAAGGATCTCGTGGCCCGTATCGGCCCTTCCTCCCTGCGCGACCTGCGGAACATCCTCGAGTTCTTCTTCGAGCTCTCGGTGGTGATCTACATCAACCACCCCGAGCGCCCCGACGTCCGCGACGCCACCGCCGATATTTACTACGAGCTGGCCCGCCAGCGCCTCCATCTCGACATTCTCAACACGGGCGTGTTCGGCAAGACCGTCGAGGACCTGATCTTTCAGGCGGTCTCCAACGCCTTCACCCGGCCCATCCTCGACACCATGCTGCTTGCTGAGATCGTGCCGGTCGAGCCGTTCTTCGAGCTGCCCCAGGAGCGGCGCACCCTGCTGGTGCAGGCTGCTCCGCTCTTCGATCCCGCCACGCCCATCGCCAGCTACCAGGCCGAGCTTGAGGCCCTGCTCAGCGCCGAGAATGACTTCTTCAATCTTGTTGGCGCGGCCCATATAGCCATCCACGCCGCCCACGACGCTGCCGGCACTGCGCCCGTGGTGCGTGAACTCTATCGGCGGGTGCCGTCGTCCGGCCGTCTCTGGCTGCTGCTCGGCTTCAGCGTGCTCCTGCCCGACACGCCCGCCGCCTGGGCGCCCCTGGTTGAGGAACTCACCGAGGCGATCTTCCGCGACCACCCCGAGCTCGCCTACGGCGAGGCACCGAGCGTCGTCCAACAGTTCGACATCCTGCTGC
>DAOUGF010000187.1:0-3782 GCA_034429295.1 Chloroflexaceae bacterium | reverse complement strand
GCCCGCTCGCACCTCCACCCACCACGAAGGTGGTAGGGGCGCGGGGCAGCGCCCCGCTGGGTTTGACGAAACCAGCATCACACGCTACCATTATCCGCAACCCAGAGACGCCCAATCGAAGAAGCGTGGCAGCGCCGCCGGCTTGCTCTCTGCGGCCTCTGTTGTTCTCGACAGAAGCGTATGTACCTATGCTCACTGAGCGCGGCGCACAGGCGAACGGCCACTCGCTCTTCGGCAGCTACTTCCTCGACGGCGCGTACGACGAGATGTTCGACGCGGCCGGCGAGGTGCGCCCCCACTACAAGCGTCTCTACCAGCGCCTCAGGGAGCTGACGCCGCGCGAGCTGCAGCAGCGCCAGGCCTACGCCGACCTGACCTTTCTCAACCAGGGCATCACCTTTACGGTCTACGGCGACGACGAGGGCACAGAGCGGATCTTCCCCTATGACCTGCTGCCGCGGCTGATCACGGCGGCCGAGTGGGCCGTGATAGAGCGCGGGCTCAAGCAGCGCATCACCGCGCTCAACCTGTTCCTCCACGACATCTACCACGAGGCCCGCATCCTGGCCGACCGGGTGGTGCCGCGGGAGCTGATCTACACCTGCCAGCACTTCCGCCGCGAGATGCGCGGGGTGCAGGTGCCGCGCAACATCTACGTCTCGATCGCCGGCACGGACCTCATCCGCCTGCCATCGGGCCAGTTCGCCGTGCTGGAGGACAATCTGCGGGTGCCGAGCGGCGTGAGCTACATGCTCACCAACCGCCAAGTGATGAAGCGGGCCTTCCCTGGGCTCTTCGCCAACTACGGCGTGCGCCCGATCGACCAGTACGGCCAGGCGCTGCTCACCACCCTGCGCTCGCTGGCCCCCGCCCACCGCCCGGAGCCGACGATCGTGGTGCTCACGCCGGGCGTGTACAACTCAGCCTACTTCGAGCACACCTTCCTCGCCCGCCAGATGGGCGTGCAGCTGGTGGAGGGGCGCGACCTGCTGGTGCACGACAATATCGTCTATATGCGGACGACGGCGGGCCTGCGGCGGGTCGATGTGATCTACCGGCGGGTGGACGACGATTTCGTGGACCCGCTCAGCTTCCGCAGCGACTCGACCCTCGGCGTGGCCGGCCTGGTGAACGCCTACCGCGCCGGCAACGTCTCGCTGGCCAACGCCGTGGGCACCGGCATCGCCGACGACAAGGCCGTCTACGCCTACGTGCCGCGGATCATCAAGTACTACCTGGGCGAGGAGCCGATCCTGCCGAACATCGAGACCTACCTCTGCGATGACCCAAGCGAGCGGGGCTTCGTGCTGGAGCACCTGGACGAGTTGGTGGTGAAGGCGGTGGGCGAGTCGGGCGGCTACGGCATGCTGATCGGCCCGCAAAGCACAGCTGAGCAGCGGCAACGCTTCGCCAAGCTGATCACCGCCAACCCGCGCAACTATATTGCCCAACCCACGCTGGCGCTCTCGCGGGCGCCCTGCTTCATCGGCGGGCGAGTGGAGCCGCGCCACGTGGACCTGCGGCCCTACATCCTCAGCAGCGGCGAGCAGATCACGATCATGCCGGGCGGCCTCACCCGCGTGGCGCTGCGCGAGGGCTCGCTGGTGGTGAACTCATCGCAGGGCGGGGGAAGCAAGGATACCTGGGTGCTTTTTGAGTGAGCCCTATGCTCTCACGAGACGCCGACAGCCTCTATTGGATGAGCCGCTACCTCGAGCGGGCCGAGCATACGGCGCGGCTGCTGGCCGTGGGCCTGAACCTGACGCTCGACCAGACGAGCGCCTCGGCGCGCGGGCGCTGGGGGCGCCTCCTGGCCGCGCTGTACGCGAGCGTGCCCGATGAGGGCGCCGATGCCTACACGATCACCCGCGAGCTGACGTTCGAGCAGAACAACGCCAACGCGATCGTCGCCTGTGTGGCCCGCGCCCGCGAGAACGCCCGGCAGGTGCGCCAGGAGATCAGCTCGGAGATGTGGGAACAGCTGAACCGCCTCTACCTGCGGGTGAAGGCCACGACGCCTGAGGCGATCTGGCAGGGCGAGCCGATCGAGTTCTACCAGGCGATCAAGGAGGGCGCCCACCTCTTCCAGGGCATCACCGACGCGACGATGACCCACGGCGAGGGCTGGCACTTCATCGAGGTAGGGCGCTACCTGGAGCGGGCCGGCGCCACCGCCGCCCTGCTCGACGCCTACTTCCAGCCCTACCTGGCGGCCACGGCCGAGCGGCCGGCAGCCCTCGACTTCAACGACTGGGTGGGGCTGCTGAAGTGCTGCACCGCCTTCGAGGCCTACTGCAAGGTCTACACGGCCGACGTGCAACCTACGGCCATCGCCGAGTTCCTGCTGCTCCACGGCGAGTTCCCCCACTCGATCCGCTTCTGCGCCGACCGCATCCAGCGGGGGCTGCAGTCGATCGCCCAGGCCACCAGGAACAGGGGCGCCGGCCGGGCCGAGCGCCTCGCCGGCAGGCTGCGGGCCGCGCTCGACTACGGGCAGGTGGACGAGATCATGGGCGGGAACATGCACGGCGAGCTCGAGAACATCCAGCGCCAGTGCGCCGCCATCCACGCCGCCATCTACCAGGCATATATCACGTACCCCGTAGAGAGCGCCATCGCCCAGTAGATGTACTACTCCATTCTGCATAAAACCCGCTTCCGCTACAGCGCGCCGGTGAGCGAGAGCGTCACCGAGGTGCGGATGCAGCCGCGCTCAGAGGGGGCACAGCGCTGCCTGAGCTTCCGGCTCACGACAACGCCAGCGGCGCGCGTTCACAGCTACACCGACTGCTACGGCAACATCGTCCACCACTTCGACGTGCCCGCGCCGCACCGGCAGATCACGATCACGGCGGAGTCGATCGTCATCCTGCCGCCGCCGCCGCCGCTACCGGAGGCGCTACCGCCCAGCGCCTGGGCCGAGCTCGACGCCATCACCGCGGCCGAGGACTACTGGGACTTCCTGGCGCCGAGCAGATTCACGACGCCCACGGCGCTGTTGGAGGCGCTGGCCCGCGAGCTCGATGTGCGCCGGCGCGACGACCCGCTGAGTCTGCTGCGGGAGCTGAACGGCCGGATCTACGAGGCCTTCGCCTACGAGCCGGGCCACACCCAAGTGGACTCGCCGATCGACGTGGCGTTGGCGGCGCGCCGCGGGGTCTGCCAGGACTACGCCCACGTGATGATCGCCCTGGTGCGCACGCTGGCCATCCCCTGCCGCTACGTGAGCGGCTACCTCTTCCACCGCGCCGAGGATCAGGACCGCTCGGCGGCCGACGCGACCCACGCCTGGGTGGAGGCGCTGCTGCCAGGGCTGGGTTGGGTAGGCTTCGACCCGACGAACAACCTGGTGGCCGGCGGGCGCCACATCCGCACGGCCGTGGGCCGCGACTACGCCGATGTGCCGCCGACCAGGGGCGTGTACAAG
The DNA here is from genome assembly GCA_034429295.1 of Chloroflexaceae bacterium. Lineage (GTDB taxonomy): Bacteria > Chloroflexota > Chloroflexia > Chloroflexales > Chloroflexaceae > OHK40. The sequence goes on along the minus strand of DAOUGF010000187.1, from coordinate 355 downwards.
GGGCACGCCGAGAGCGCCCTGGAAGTGGGCGTGAAGGTAGTGCCCACCGAGGCGCCGATCCCCGAGGATGAGGTGCTGCCGGCGCCCGCGGGCACAGGCGCGCCAGCCGCTGGCGATGAGGAGCAGCAGCAACAGCAGCAACAGTAGCCGCTGTTGCGCCACAGGCGCATAAGCAAAGTCCATGGACGCTGTCGCCCCCTGCACCCCGCTGTCTCGCGCCGCCGCCCCGTACCACTACCACCTCCACGCTGGGTGAGGATGCGGGCGGGCTCTGCCCCCCGCGCCCCCCGGCAAAGGTGCAAGCGCTTCGCGCCACTTCGTTCAGCGCCCCTCTGCACACCCCCAAGCAGGACGG
>DAOUGF010000186.1:0-4815 GCA_034429295.1 Chloroflexaceae bacterium | reverse complement strand
CCGGCCGGCTCGCCGCCGCCCTTGAAGCCCACTTCCGCGAGCTCGGCGGCTGCCTCGTCACCGGGTGGCCCGTGGCAGCCCTCGACGAGCTGCCGCCCGCCCGCGCCACACTGCTCGACCTCAGCCCTGAGCAGGCGCTGCGCCTCGCCGGCGAGCGGCTGCCCGCCCGCTACCGCGCCGCCCTCGGGCGCTTCCGCCGCGGGCCCGGCGTCTTTAAGGTTGACTGGGCGATCGATGGGCCGATTCCCTGGCAGAACGACCTCTGCCGCCGGGCGGGCACGCTCCATCTTGGCGGCACCATCGCGGAGATCGCGGCCGCTGAGGCCGCGGTGGCTCGTGGCGAGCACCCCGAGCGGCCCTTTGTGCTACTCGCCCAGCCCAGCCTCTTCGACCCGGAGCGGGCCCCGGCAGGGAAGCACACCGCCTGGGCCTACTGCCATGTGCCCAACGGCTCCACCGTCGATATGGCGGCGGCGATCGAGGCCCAAGTGGAGCGCTTCGCGCCTGGCTTCGGCGCCCACATCATCGCCCGCAGCTGCATGAACACGGCGGCGCTTGAGCGCTTCGACGCCAACCTGCTCGGCGGCGACATTGCCGGCGGCGCCCAGGATCTCCTGCAGGTCCTCGGGCGCCCCGCGCTGCGCCTCGATCCCTACTGCCTGGCGCCGGGCCTCTACCTCTGCTCGGCCTCCACCCCGCCAGGCGGCGGCGTGCACGGCATGTCCGGCTACCACGCCGCCCGGTCGGCCCTCCGCAGTATCTAGGGCCGCGGCAAGGCCGTACCCTCATCCGCCGAGGAGCGGCAGGTGCACCAGGCTGCGGCTTGGAGCGGGGAGGAGGCTGTTGATATACTCCTCAACCCAGGTATAGCCGCTGGGCGCTTGGGAGGCTCCGTCGGCGGCATCGTGGGGGTTCAGCCCGTGGGCCGTCTCGAAGCTATCAGGCATGCCATCAGCATCGCTGTCGGCAAGGGGCTCGCCGCCGTCCCACGTCGCGAGCGCAGCCCAGCCGCCCACCTCGTCGGGGCGGCCGATGAAGCTGCCCTCCACGCGCCGCACCTCCCGCACCACCCTAGCGTCGATGCTATCGCGGGCCGGGCCGCGAGCGCCAGCGCCGGCGAGCACCAGCGCCTCCAGCTGCGCCGGCGGCCCGCCCGTCACCGGGATGAGCGGCTCCGTTAGGGGCGCCGAGGCCGCCAGCAGCGGCAGATCGGCCTTCACACGGCTGTCGCCCCCGTTGTCGGCGACGAAGATCTCCGAGCGGCTGTCGGTGTTCTTGGAGATCAGCACGGCAGCATCGGTGAGCGATCCAGGCCCGCTCTTGAAGAAGTTGCCTGTGATCACGCTGCGGGTTGGGCCTCGCCCAGCCTCGTCCTCGAAGACGATCGCACCGTGGCCCCAGTTGTAGATCAGATTGCTCGCGAACGCCACCTCGGTGTCGCCCTTGATCAGCGGGTTACGGTAGCTGTTGTGGGCCAGCAGGTTGTGATGCACCGACACCCGGTGCCCGCTCTCCGCCAGCAGCAGGGCGCTCCCCTGGCCTGGGCGGGCGCCGCTGAGCGACTCGCTGATGATCGACCACTGGATCGTCACATCCTGCGCCGTAGCCACAGCGATATTCTCGCTCGCCGCCCAGCTGATCGAGCTCTGGTCCACGATCACGTTGCGCGCCGGCGCGCCGCCCCTGTCCGGCCCGCTGATCACCAGCCCACCGCCCCGCAGGCGCAGGCCGCGCACGATCACGTCGTGGGTGCTGATGCGCAGGTCTGCGCCGCGCAGCACGATTCCCTGGCCAGGCGCGGTTTGCCCCGCGATCGTGAGGTAGGGCTCCGTCACTTCGAGCGGCGAAGCCAGGCGGATCACGCCGCCCACCCGGAAGACGACGATCCGTGGGCCGGACGCCTCCAAGGCCTCCCTGAGACTGCCGGGGCCGCGATCGGCTAGGCTTGTCACGGCGATCACCTGGCCGCCGCGGCCGCCCGGCGTGAGCGCGCCGTAGCCCTCGGCGCCAGGGAAGGCCGGCAGCGCGCCGGCAGGCGTCTCAGCGGCGGGGCGGGCGCCCTGAGCCAGCGCCAACCCTGGCGCGAGGGCGCCAAGCAGCAGAAACAGCAGGGGAACAAGTAGGGACAGCGGGCGCCAGAGTGGTGCGCGAACACGCATCTAGGGTATGCTCCTTGAGTGTTGAGCGTGCCTGCACGGAGCCAAGCTGACAGAATTGTCATCTGACGCCCCCGATTGTAGCAGCTCTGGCGCCTCGAGTGAAGCAGCAAAAGTAAAAATTTGATTAATAAACACTCATTCGTTAAAACGCACACTATGAGCCCATCCTTGAGCCCATGATAATTTTTCTCGCTACAAAGCCAAAAAGCGATGGAATACCTTCCATCGCCCCTGCCGTCTGCCCGCTCTCACCCTGACAAATGGTTAATATATCTTAACCTGAGGCCTCTAGTAACGCCTGTACCGTGGCGATAGTGTCAGCCTCGGCGGCGGGCTTATCGCGCCGCCAGCGCAGCATACGCGGGAAGCGCACCGCCACGCCCGATTTGTGGCGTGTGGAGCGCTGGATACCTTCGAAGGCCAGCTCAAAGACCAGCTCGGGCTTCACGGTGCGCACAGGGCCGAACTGCTCGACGGTGTTCTGGCGCACGAATGCGTCCACCTCGCGGATCTCGGCGTCCGTGAGGCCGGAGTAGGCCTTGGCGAAGGGTACCAGGGTGTCGCCGTCCCAGACGCCGAAGGTGTAGTCGGTGTAGAGGCTCGCCCGCTTGCCGCTGCCCCGCTGCGCGTAGATCAGCACGGCGTCGACGGTGTAAGGCTCCACCTTCCACTTCCACCAGTCGCCCCGTACCCGCCCCACCCGGTAAGGCGAGCTGCGCCGCTTGATCATCAGCCCCTCGGCGCTCAGCTCCCGGCTTCGCCCGCGGGCGGCCGCCAGTTCCTCCCAGGTGGTCCCCGGCGCGATCGGCGAGAGCAGCAGGCGGCCCGCCGCCGGCGACGGATCACCGCCCGCGCCGTCTCGGTCGTCAATCCCTGCCAGCAGCGCCTCCAGCCGCGCCCGCCGCTCCCGCAGCGGCAGCCCGCGGATATCCTGGCCGCCGTCCTCCAGCAGGTCGTAGCAGAACAGCACCACGGGCACCTCGGCCAGGATCTTCTTGGTAAGCTGCTTGCGACCGATGCGCCGCTGCAGCTGGGCGAAGGGCAGCACGGCGCCGTCGAGAAACGGCAGCACCTCGCCGTCGATCACGGTGCCGTCGGGCAGCGCCGTGCCCGCCGCGGTGAGCTCGGGGAAACGCTCGCCGATCAGCTCCTCGCCCCGCGACCAGAGGAAGCTGTGTCCCGCGCGGCGGATCAGCTGAGCCCTGATGCCGTCCCACTTCCACTCCACCTGCCACTCGGCCGGGTCGCCCAAGGCAGACGGCTCCCCCTCCAGCTGGTGGGCCAGGAAGAAGGGGTAGGGCTGGCTCACATCAGCGTCGCTCGTCTCGGGCGCCAGCAGGCGGGCGTACCACTCCGCGCCCGGCTCCCACTCGCCCATCAGCCGGTGAGCGATCACCGCATCGTCCACGCCGCTCACCTCGGCCAGCGCCCGCGTGACCAGGCGCTGCGAGACGCCCACGCGGAAGCCGCCGGTGATCAGCTTGTTCCAGAGAAAGCGCTCCTGCCCGTTGAGCTCAGCCCAGGCCCGCAGCAGCGCCGCCTTCTGCGTCGCCTCGTCAGCGCCCCGCAGTGGCAGCAGCCGCTCCTCGATCCAGTAGGCGAGCCCGCCTGCGGCGGCCGACGACTGACCACCGACCACCGACGACGAAGCGACAAGGCCTTCAGCCATGCCGGGGGAGCGCTTGCCACTCGCCGCCAGCACCGGGCGCTCGTCAGTCGTCCGTCGTCCGTCGTCCGTCGTCTGTCGTCCGTCGTCTGTCGTCCGTCGTCTGTTGTCGCTATCCGGCAGCAACAGCGCCACCGTCTCGGCGAAGTCGCCCACGGCGTCGTGGCACTCGCTGAAGAGCCAGGGCGGGATGCCGACTACCTCGATCGCCCACTCGCTCAGGCGGCGCGTGCTGATCACCTGGCGCGGCTTACGGCCCGAGAGAAAATAGAGCGCCCAGGCGGCGTCGGCAGGTGGGGCCGCGGCGAAGTAGCGGGCCATCGCCGCCACCTTGTCGTTGGTCCTGGTCGTCTCGTCCAGGGCCGCGTACAGCTCGGCGAATGCGCGCATCTCAGGGCCTCAGGTGCTCGCTGAAGAAGGCGGCGATGGCGTTGTAGCAGCGCACCCGGTTCTCGAACTTCAACACGTCGTGGCCCTCGTTCTCGAACACCAGCAGCTCCGCCGCCTTGCCGAGCGCCTGCAGCCGCTCCACCACATCCCGCGACTCCTGCTCCACCACCCGCGGGTCGTTGCGCCCCTGGATCACCAGCAGCGGGCACTGGATCTGCTCGATATAGCTCGCCGGCGAGCGCTCCCGCAGGAACGCCCGGCCCTCCTCGGTGGCCGGGTCGCCCACGGCGATGGCGAAGTAGGGCTTCCAGGTCTCCGGCAGCCGCTCGATAAAGGTGAGCAGATCGTATGGGCCGAACATATCCACCGCCGCCGACCAGAGCTCGGGATGGCGCGCCGCCAGGGTGAGCGTCATGTAGCCGCCGTAGGAGCGCCCCACCACCCCGGCGCGCGTCGTGTCGAGGCGCGGATCTTTCGGCAGCACCTCCGTCATAGCGTGCACATGGTCAAGCCGATCCTGCCCGCCCCAATCGTGGTCCACCCGCTGCGTATAGCTGAGGCCGTAGCCGGTGGAGCCGCGGACGTTCGGCACAAACACCG
>DAOUGF010000185.1:0-10070 GCA_034429295.1 Chloroflexaceae bacterium | reverse complement strand
CAGGAAGAAGTCGCCTCGAAGTCGCCGGTGCGCTGGCGCGTCTCGTAGGGGTTGCGCTCCAGGGCCTCGATCTCCACCTCGATGCCGAAGGCCTGCATCTGATCCTCGAAGCCGGTCGCCAGGCGGTAGACGTCGTTCTCGTCGGGCGCGGCGATCATGCGGATCGTGAAGGGCGTGCCGTCGGGCTTGAGCCACATGTTGTCGCTGCCCCTGGTGAAGCCGGCCTTCAGCAGCAGCTTCTCAGCCGCCTCGGGATCATACTTCCACCAGCCCATGCCGAAGCGGTTCCGCAGGCCCTCCACGTCGTTGTCGTCGGGCACGTTGTAGCCTTGCTCGCGGGCCCAGGCGGCGATCTTCTTCGGCACGTCGGGGTCGTAGGGCTGGTACATCTCGCCGTTGCCGAGGTCGATCGTCAACTCCTGCAACCAGGGCTCCAGCGGCACGTGGTAGAGCTGCATCAGCAGGCTGGTGGCCGGCAGCGGCAGCGGCGTCACGCGGGTCACACCGCCGATGTAGTTGGTCTGCAGATCGACGATGTCGGTGGCCAGGGTGAGCGCCCAGCGCACATCCTTGTTGTTGAACGGCTCCACGGTATGGTTGAAGCCGAAGAAGCGATAGTCGAGCTCGTTCGGGTAAGCCCAGGGGAAGTCGGCGAACCAGGAGCGCATGCTGGGCGTGCTGGCCTGGATCGCCTGGAAGGCCTCGATGTCGGCATCGAAGAGCACGTCCAGGTTGTGGCGCGAGGCGGCGATCGCCTTCCTGGCACTGTCGCCGTAGAAGATCGTGAGGATGTACTCGGGGCCGGGCTTGCCGGTCACCATGCCCACCGTGGTCGCCTGCCAGTCCTCACGGCGCTTCCACAGCTCCCAGAAGCCGTTCGGGTCGCTCTGCTCGGGCAAGTAGGCGCCAAGCGAGACCGGCGGGTTGAAGGTGAAGGTCAGCGGGTCCTCCGCCTTCTCCCACACGTGTTTGGCCATGATGTAGACGGCGTTGTAGCGCGAGGTGAAGAAGGTGTGGAAGCGCGGGTTCGCCTCCTTGAGCGTGAAGACCACCGTGTACGGGTCGCTCGCCGCCACACTGTCCACGAAGAGGTCGATGTTGGCGGAGAAGACCATGCCGGGGGTGTTCTTCAGCGTCTCGACGGTGAAGACCACGTCGTCGGCGGTGAACTCCACGCCGTCGCTCCACATCACGCCCTGGCGCAGATTCACCGTCATCTCGGTGAAGTCGTCGTTGTAGATGGGCGGCTCGGAGGCCAGGCCGTTGATCCACTCGCCCGTCTCCTGGTCGAGGTACCAGAGCGTATCGTAGAGCAGGCCCTGACGGGTAGGCGTGACCGCGCCGGGGACGAAGAAGTTGAAGTTGTCGACGACGCTGTACCGGAAAATCTGATCGACCACGAGCACACTCTCCCGCGGCACGTCCACGGGCAGGTCGGAGCTGGCCGAGGGCTCGGCGGGCGCCGCGGGCGGCGCTGTGGGCTCGTCCGCGGCAGGGGCCGCGGTGGCCTCACCGGCCTCGCCGGCCGGCGCATCGGGGGCAGAGGTGGGCTGGCTGGGTGCGGCGGGTGGTGCGCTGCAGGCCGCGAGCAGAATGCCCGCAACGAACAGCAGGGCCAAGAGGACGCGAACTTTGCGCATGCTGAACCCCCTTGTACAGGCGATGATCGCCGGTCGTCCCGGCGCCTTCCAACGGCGGATTTCGCAGGCAACACGAAGTAGGGCCGGCCCGGCCGTTGGGCTGGTCGGCTGAGCATGAAGGACCAGAGAGGGGATCGCTGATCCTGCCGGGATGCCACCCTCCGGCGTGCTGCCTTCGACTGCGGGCTGCGCCTCCAGTGCGCGTATTCGCTCGGCTACGCGGTATGCTCGCAGTATAGCCGCGGCGGCGCCGGGATATGGTATGCTGTTTTGACTTCCAGGGTTGGCGATTTTGTCATGTTTTTAACCTGGTGAAACCGCACGATGCCCCCGAGGGATGGAGCGCTGAGACGCCCCATCGCGACCACACACGACGGGGCGCCCTTACGCTCCCCCCTGGTGCCGGGTTGCCAGGGAGATCGGCCATGCTCCACGGGATCTGGCAGCGCTGGGGCCTGCAGGCACGCCTGCTGCTGAGCATCCTGCTGGTGCTGGCGGCCACGATCGTCGCCAGCGGCCTGCTCTTCTTCCTCAGCTCGGCCGCCACGGTCGAGCAGCAGACCTTCGCGCTCACCAGCAACACCGTCAGCCAGATGAGCCGCAGCGTCGATCTGTACATGGAGAACATCGACCGGCTCTCCCGCAGCATCAGCAGCGACGCGATCGTGCAGCGGGTGCTGCGGCGCTCCGACCCGACACTGATGGCCCGCCAGCCCAGCGACGAGGACGACGTAACCTATCGCTTGCTCGTCCTGGCCGCTTCCTGGCCATCGATCCAGGGGCTCTACCTCTTCGCCAACGACGGCGCGATCTTCTACTTCACCCGCGGCGAGGGCCCGCGCGCCGGGGCCAGCGTGGCCGACGAGCCCTGGGCCGCGCGGATGCGCCAGCAGGCGGCGCCGCCCGCGCTGCTCTGGCCGACGGCCCCCGAGAGCACTGTGGCCGGCGAGGGCAAACTGGTGTTCTCCTACATCCGCCTGATCAAGAACACCGCCACAGGGCGCCGCATCGGCTACCTCAAGATCGACATGGACGTCGCCGTCATGAGCGATCTGCTGGCACTCTCCGCCCCATCGGCCCGCGGCCGCCAGGTGCTCCTGCTCGATGACGGCGGTAATGTGATCTACGACAGCGCCGCGGCCCTCACCGGCCACCGCCTCGAGGACCTCGCGCTCGGCGACGGCGCCGCCGGCCAGGGGCGGCTAGAGTGGCGCGGCAACGCCTACCTCTACACCGCCCAGCGCTCCGCCCGCACCGGCTGGACGATCTGGCTGCTCACGCCCGCCGCGTTAATCTCCTCCGAGACGAATCGTACCGGGCTGCTGGTGCTGGCCCTCGGCGCGGTCGCTATGTTGCTCCTTAGCGCGATCATCTACGTCGTCACGAAGCGCATCACCAGGCCGCTCCGGCTCATGGCCTCCACCATGGCTCGCGTCGAGCACGGCGACCTCACAGTGCGCGTGCCGCACTCTACCGCGCCCCACGAGCTCGGTCGCCTTAGCAGGGTCTTCAACACCATGCTCGATAGCATCGAGCGCCTGATCACCCAGGTCTACGAGGCCCGCCTGCGGGCGAAGGACGCCCAGCTGCTCGCGCTCCAATCCCAGATCAACCCTCACTTCCTCTTCAATACTCTCAACAGCGTGCGCGCTCTCAGCCGCAGAGGCGAGGCCGCCGCCGTCGCCGCCGTAACCGAGTCGCTGGCCGATCTCTTCCGCTACAGCATGAGCAACTGGAACGAGCTGGTGCCGCTGCGGGAGGAACTCGGCCACGTGGCAAACTACGTGACGATCCAGCAGGTCCGCTTCGGCGACCGCATCCAGTACGCCTACGACGTGCCCGACGAACTCGCCGACGCCCTGGTAGTCAAGCTCTCGCTCCAGCCTCTGGTGGAGAACGCCATCACCCACGGGCTGAACCGGCGCGGCGACCGCCTGCATATCACAGTCTGCGCCGCGGCTGAGGGCGACGAGCTGGCGGTCTCTGTCGCCGACGACGGCGGCGGGATCGAGCTCGCCACCCTCACCAGGCTCAGGGAGGCCCTGGCGCGGCCTGTGGCCGCCGGGACGCTGCCCACCGCCGAGGCCGGGATCGGCATCACCAACATCGACCGCCGGATCAAGCTGCTCTTCGGCGAGGAGTATGGCCTGCGCTTCCGGGTCATCCCTGAGAGCGGCACGACCGTCATCCTGCACCTGCCGCTGCAACGCCGCAGCGACGATCACGAGCTGGAGGCATACGAAGTGGAAGATACTCGTGGTGGAGGATGAGCAGCTCGCCCTCGACGACCTGCTCGATATGCTGCAACCCCTCGCCGGCGCCCACAGCATCGTCGGCTGTATCAGCGCCGCCGAGGCCCTGGCCTACGCTGAGGCCTGCCCGCCCGACCTGGTGATCACCGATATTCGCATGCCCGGCATAGACGGCCTCGAGCTGCTGCGCCGGCTGAAAGCTCGCGACGCCGATTTCGCGGCCTTGGTGCTGAGCGGCCATAGCGAGTTCGAGTACGCCCGCGAGGGCATGCGCCTCGGTATCGCCGACTATCTGCTCAAACCGGTGCGTACCGAGACGCTGCTCCAGAGCGTCTCAGCCGCCCTCTGTACCCTGGCCGAGGAACGCGCCCAGGCCTCGCAGCTGCGGGAGGCCAGGCTGGTACGCCTGCTCCTCGGCGGCCCCCCCGCCGCCGAGGCCGACCCAGAGCTACTCGTCGGCCCCTGGGCCGTGATCGTCACTGTCTGCGAGAACTGGGAGAGCCAGGTGGTCTGGCGCGATACGGCCGTGGGGCGCGAGACGCTGGCGCGGGCCCTGGCGCTGGAAGGGCTCGCCCCCTGCGACATCGTCGGCATCGACGGGCATATCCGCGTGCTGCTCGCACCGATGGCCAACACACCGCCCCACGCCGTCGAGGCCGCGGCCCGCCGCGTCCAGCGCGAGGCCGCCGCCGCAGGCGTGGTCGCCCACACCGCCTATCTGCTCAAGGGTGCCGACGAAGGCCCGGCCGGGCTAGTGCCCAAGCTGCTCCGCCGCCTCGACCAGGGGATGCGCTTCGCGGCCCCTACGCTCCTCGGCCCCGGAACGGTGGACGATGCCAGCCCCTCGGCCCGCGAACAGCTGCAGCTGGCCGAGCGGGCCCTCGCCGACGGCCGGCCAGCCGCCGCGGCGGACCAGGTGCACGCCGCCCTCGCCCAGCTGCGCCAGTGCGGGGCGACCCAGGCCAGGCTGGTTGATATCCTTGACAGTTTCTTCCAGCTGTTTCAGCGCCACCTCAGCTGGAGCTACGTCGAGCCCCTTCCCGACCGGGCGGCGCTGGTGGCGCTGCTCCGCCGCCTCCGCACCTACGACGAGCTCGCCATTTGGGTGGACCTCCAGCTCCAGCCGGCGCTCGACGCGCGGCGGGGCAGCGCCACCCCCAGGCAGCTCGTCCGCGCCCTGGTCGCCAAAGTCCACACTGGCTACGCCGGCGAGATCTCGCTCCAGGCCTTCGCCGCCGAGCACGGCGTGAGCCTGGCCTACTTCTCCCGGCTCTTCAAGGACGAGGTGGGGATGACCTTCTCCGACTACCTCACCCACATCAGGGTGGAGCGGGCCAAGGAGTTACTCGCCCGCGGCGACCTGCGACCCAGCGAGGTCAGCGCCCTGGTTGGCTACGAGGACCCGAAATACTTCGGCCAGATCTTCCGCCGCGCCGCCGGCCTCTCGCCCCTCGACTACCAACGCAGCCGCCAACGCGACCCGTAGGGGCGACCACGATGGGTCGCCCCTCCCCACCGTAACCACCTGTCGGGGCGCCCATCGTGGTCGCCCCGCTCACCTGGGCTCACCGCACCGCGTCGGCCAACGGCACGCCGTTCACGGTGATCATCGTGCTGGTGACGCTCGGGAACTGGCGCACCGTGGACTCGATCTGGGCGATCACCCGCGGCTCGTCGCAGACGCCGCCAAGCACCAGCGTGCCGCTCAGCTCCACCTGCGCCTGCCCGTTCACGATCGCCACCCTATCGACCGTGATGTCCGACTGGTAGAGGGCGTTGTAGAGCCCCGACTCGCCGTACATCTGGTCCTTCAGGCTGAACAGCTCGTTCAGCGCGGCCCGCAGCGGCGCCGTTGTCGGCGTGATCTGTCGTGTCACCGGCACAACCCCGTCGCCGCAGCCGATGTTGCCGCCCTCGAGATCGATCAGGAAGATCTGCACGCTGTTCACCTGGCCGGGGCCGGGCGCGGGCGGCATGAGCGCCTCGGCACCGAGGCGGCCGAGCAGCACCTTGTACTGGTCGGGGTTATTGGGATGCCACTCGAAGCGCGCCCGCTCGAACCACTGGGCGTACACCTGCTCACCGGTCACCAGCGTGTAGTCGTAGGCCTCGCTGATCGGGTAGCCGAAGAGGGCCAGGCTCTCCTCGTAGCTCTTGCCCGGCCGCCCATCGAACTCCAGCCCGTTGCTGCGCCAGTAGCTCAGGAAGCCGAGGTTGCCCTGCTGGTTACAGACATTGTGCCGCGTCGTGACGAAGAACATGCAGCCCTGAACCTCCATCGCAGGAGGCGGCGGCGCCCCGGCTGCCAGACGCTCAGCGCCGAGTAGGCCCAGCAGCACGTCGTAGGGGCGGGCGTTCTCCGGGTGCAGCTCGAAGCGTTGGCGCTCGAAGTACTGCACCTGCCGGCCGTTCTCCTCTTTCTGCTCGCCGATCGGGTAGCCGAAGACCGGCAGGCCACCATTGCTGCGCCAGTACTCCAGAAAACGGCCGCTGACGGTGTAGCCAGTCTCCGGGAAGAACTGGCTCGAGCTTGGCTGGGCGCTCACGCCGAAGGGCCAGAGCAGCCCGAGGAGCAGCACGATCAGGGCAAGTCGCAGCGAGCTTTGCATAGCTATTCTCCTGCTGTACGGCAAAGGTCCAGATGAAAGGCACAAGGTAAAGGGGCCAGGGGCAGGCGCAGCTTACAGTCTGGTGACATCGTGGCGCGCTGCGATTGGCGGAAGTTCAGGTTCCAGCACCCTTCCAAGACGATAAACGCAGTATAACAGAGCCCTCCAAAAGGCCTCCACTATCGCTGTCCCCCGGCTCCTCATCGCCTCGCCTTCATGTCTCCTCGCCCTCCGGCCTTCCAGTCGCCTAGCGGGGGCGTGCTATACTGTGCCAACAGTAGGTCCTGATATCAGCAGCTTGTAATCGTCGCAGGCCACTCGCGTGTTGGCATGGCGCAGCGCTTTGAGCAGAAACTAGTCACCCCGGTCGCGGCCTTCTCCCTGGTGGATCGTTCCGGCCTCGTCGCTCGTCTTGAGCAGGCCATCCAGGGGAAGCGGGTCGTCACCCTGGCCGCCCCCGCCGGCTGGGGCAAGACTACAGCGCTGATCCAGTGGGCCGCCGCAACCACACTCCCCGTCTGCTGGTATACCCTCGATAGCGCCGACCGCGACCCCTGGCTCTTCCTCGACTACCTGCTGCACGCGCTGCGGCCGGTGCTGCCCGAGGCCGCCGATCTGGCCGCCCGCCTCGCCGCAGCCGCCCCCGCCGAACTCCCCGAGCTCTACCGCAAGGCCGCCCTGGCCATCGCCGCCGCGCCTGCCCCTTTCGCCCTGGTCCTCGACGATGTCCACACCCTGGAGGCGGATGCCCCTGAGGCGCTGCCGGGCACGGCCCTGATTTTCGAGTTGCTCGCCTCGCTGGCCGCCTACGCCGAGCCGTGCCGGCTGGTGCTGGCCTCGCGGGCCTTGCCCTCGTTCCACGGCCTCGCGCGACTGGCCGTGCAGCAGCGGGCCATCGCCTTCGACTACGCCAGCTTGCAGTTCAGCGGCGCCGACGTGCAGCGCCTCGCTTTTGTCAGTCATAACGTGATGCTGCCCGCCCAGGTGGCCGAGGAGATCGCCCGCCGCTTCGACGGCTGGATCGTCGGCATCTCCCTGATGCTGCAGCAGACGGCTCAGCTCTCGAATGATCCGCTGCGCTGGGAGCCCGAGGATGTGCAGGAGGTCTACGCCTTCTTCGCCGACCAGACTCTGGCTCAGCTGCCGCCGGAACTGAGCACCTTCCTCGAGGAGACCAGCGTCCTCGACGACCTCTCGCCCCAGCGCTGCAACATCCTGCGCGGCACCACGAACTCGGCCGCCCTGCTCGAGGAGGCCCGCCGCCACGGGTTGTTCGTCTCGCGTCGCGCCGGCTGGCTTAGCCTCCACAGCCTCTTCCGCGACTTCCTGCGGGAGCGCCTGCGGACCGATCCCCTGCGCGAGCGGATGCTGCTCAAGCGCGCCGCCGGCATCTACCGCGACGAGGACGATCTCGAGCGGGCCGTGGGCGCCTACCTGGCCGCCGGCCTCGCCGACGAGGCCATCGCCCTGCTCCGTGAGGCCGTGCCCCGCTACCGGCAGCGCTCCCGCCAGACGACCCTGCTGGCCTGCTTCGATCTGCTGCAGGGCGAGCTGAGTCGGCGCCGCCGCGGCGCGCTGCTGCCGGCCGATCTCTACGTGGCCCTGGCCCGCATCTATGCCGATCTGGAGCTCTGGGATCGGGCGGGGGCGACGCTGCAGATCGCGATCACGATCGGCGCGCCCGCCGTGCGCTGGGAAGCTCAGCTCACCAATGCCGAGTTCCGCTGCTTCCAGGGCGATTACGTGCAGGCCCAGCATATCCTGCAATCCCTCTCGCCCGATGCGCTCCCGCCGCGGCTGCAGCTGATGTACCACTACACCTCGGGCCGCGTCTTCGTGCGCGCTGGCGCCCTCGATGCGGCGATCGGCGCCCTCGAGCACGCCCACGCAACCGCCCTCGCCAGCGAGGAGGCCACCAGGGACCCGGTGCTGCTCGCGACGATCTACGATCTGCTCGGCTGGGCCTATGCCGTGAAGGGGAGCTGGGCGGAGGGGGCGGAGCATCTGCGGCGCGCCGACGCCTTCTGGGAGATCTCCGGCAACACCGCCCGCCGGGCGCTCACCCTGAACAACCTGGGCATGTTCGCCATCAACGAGGGGCGCTACCACGACGCGGAGTCGGCCTTCACAACCGGCCTCGCCCTCGCCCAGGAGATGGGCCAACAACGGGAGGAGGCGCTGATCCTCTGCAGCCTGGCCGAACTCGACACGCTGCGGGGCGAGCTCGCCGCCGCCCAGGACCGCTTTCGTCAGGCCTACGGCTTGGCGCAGCGCCTCGGCGTCCCCGGCCTCCTGGCCGCGGCGGCGGTGGGCGGGTTCTGGGCCGCAGCGCTGCAGGGCGACCATGCCGGCGCCAACAGCTGGCGGGAGGCGGTGCCCGCCGACGTGCCACTGGAGCCTGCTACCCTCGGCCGGCAGGCCCTGGCCGAGAGCCTGATCCGCTGCCGGGAAGGCGCTGCCGGAGCGACCCTGCCCGAGACGGTGACGCCGGAAGTGCTGAGCGTACCGGAACGGGCATACTTCGTCATGCTGCGGGCTGCCTCCGCCTTGGAGGCCCATGGCTGGGAGGCCGTCGCCGGCCAATGGCGCGAGTTCACCCGGCTGGCGGCCCAGGTTGCCGAGCCGCTCCTGCTGGCCTTCGCCAGCGCCCACCAGCCCCTGCTCGAGGCCGCGGCCGCCAGCTCACCCCTCGCCAGGGAGCTGCTTACCCAGCTGCGGCGGGGCGGCGGCCATCACTGGAAGATCACCGCCCTCGGCAGCTTCAGCTGTCTGGTGGACGGCACACCCTGCGAGCTCTCGCCTCTCCACCGAGCCCTGCTCGTGCGCCTGCTCGACGCCGGGCCTCAGGGCCTGCCGATCGAGCGGCTCTGGGAAGCGGTCTGGGGAGACAGCGAGCTCTCGATGGCGGCGCTGCACCAGGCCCTGCGCCGCCTGCGGATGTATACCCAGCTGGCGATTTCGATCCGCGAGGGGAATTGCGCCATCCAATCACCTTGGGAGCGGATCGACTACGATGTGCAGGAACTTGAGGCCTTGATCGCCCGCCGGCTCACCCCGGAGAGCCTGGGGCGGGCAACCAGCCTCTACCGCGGCCCCTTCCTGGTAGGCGCGCCCGCCAGCGCCGCCCTCTGGGCCGACGCCCGCCGCGCCCAGATCGAGCAGCGCTACCTCGACGCCCTCGAGCAACTCGCCCTCGCCCTCGAGGAGGCGGCGCCCCACCAGGCCATCGACTCCTACCAGCAAATCCTGCAGATCGACCCGTGCCGCGAGTACACCGCCAGCCAACTCATGCGCCTCGCCGCCCATTTCGGCAACCATACCCTCATCTCCACCACCTTCGAGCATCTCCTCGCCGCTCTCCGCACCATCGACGCCGAGCCTGCCCCCACCACCGTCGCCCTCTACCGCCGGCTCGTCGCCACCCCCCAGGCCTAGCCCACTTCAAACCGCAGGCCGCCCCTTTCGCGCGCTTCTTAAGCGCTTCGCGCCACTTCGTTCCGCGTCTTCCCTTTCGCGCACTTCTTAAGCGCTTCGCGCCACTTCGTTCCGCGTCTTCCCTTTCGCGCACT
>DAOUGF010000184.1:0-4931 GCA_034429295.1 Chloroflexaceae bacterium | reverse complement strand
CAGGCGCGAGCCGATGCGACCCAGCGCGCCCGCGGCGCGATAGAGGGCGGGATTCTTCATGGTAGTGGTGTAGCTCTGGATGGCGGCCCGCTCCGCCGGGTGGGCCTTCCCCTCGCGCACGGCGTCGCCACGTAGGCGCAGCAGCATATCAGGGATGGCGATGCGCACCGGACAGACCTCCTGGCAGGCGCCGCAGAGCGAACTGGCTTGGGGCAGCAAATGGGCGTCGGGAAGATCGGGCTGCAGCAACGGCGTGAGCACGGCGCCGATCGGGCCGGAGTAGACGCCGCCGTAGGCGTGGCCGCCGATACTCTGGTAGACGGGGCAGGCGTTGAGACAGGCGCCGCAGCGGATACACATCAGCGCCTCGGCGTACTGACCGCCAAGGATCTTCGAGCGGCCGTTGTCGAGCAGCACCAGATGGAACTCCTCGGGACCGTCGGGCTCGCCCAGGCGGGCCGGCCCGTTGATGATGCTGGTGTAGACGCTGAGCTTCTGGCCGGTGGCGGAGCGGGCGAGGACCTGCAGCATCACTCCGAGGTCGTCAAGGCGCTCCACGATCCGCTCGATGCCCATGATCGCCACGTGGATGCGGGGCACACTGGTGGAGAGACGGGCGTTGCCTTCGTTCTCCACCACCACCACGGCGCCCTCGTCGGCCACGCCGAAGTTCACCCCGCTGATGCCCATATCGGCCTGGAGGAAGCGCTGGCGCAGGGCGGCGCGGGCCGCCTTCGTCATCGTCGGGATGTCGTCGGTGGGCGGCATGCCGAGGTGCTCGCTGAAGAGGGCGCTCACCTGCTCGCGGGTCTTGTGGATCGATGGGGCAATGATGTGGGAGGGCGTCTCGTCAGCGAGCTGGATGATATACTCGCCGAGGTCGGTCTCCACCACCGTGAGCCCGGCCTCCTCGAGGGCCTCGTTGAGTTGGATCTCCTCCGAGGCCATGGACTTGGACTTCACGACGGTGCGCACACCCCGCTGCTTGGCGAGGTCGGTGATATAGCGGCGGGCTTCCTCGCCGTCGGCGGCCCAGCAGACCGCGCCGCCGCGGGCCTCGACATTGGCGGCCAGGCGTTCGAGCAGCAGATCGAGGCGGCTGAGGGCGCGGGCGCGGATGGCGCGGGCCTGGTCGCGCAGGGCGTCGGCGCCTTCGAGGGCGGCGAACGCGCTGGCCCGGTTGATAACGAAGCGCGCGGTGGCGCGGCCAAGGGCCGTCTGCAGCGACTCGTCCTTGAGGGCGCCGTTCACGCGTTCGTAGAAGGAGATGCTCTGAGTGGTCATCGTGCGTCCGTCATATTCGCCAGCAACTCGGCGATGTGGCGGGCCTTTGTCGGGCTCTTGCGGCGCGAGAGCCCGCCGGCGATCTGGGTCATGCAGGAGGCGTCGCCGGTGACGAGCAGATCGGCCTCTGCCGCGGCCACGCCTTCGAGCTTGCGCTCGAGCATGGCTTCGGAGATGGCCCGCTGCTTGAGGGCGAAGAGGCCACCGAAGCCGCAGCACTGCTCGCAGCCGGGGAGCGGCACCACCTCGGCGCCCTGCACTCCTTCGAGAAGGGCGCGGGCCTGCCGCCCGATCCCGAGAAAGCGCAGGCCGTGGCAGGCATCGTGGTAGGTGACGCGGCCGGCGTAGCTGGCGCCCACCTCCGTTACGCCCAGCACATCCACCAGATACTCGGTGAGCTCGTAGGTGCGGCTGGCGAGCTCGGCGGCGGGGCGGGCGTAGGGACTATGCTCGAACAGCTCGTGGTAGAGATGGCGGATCATCGCCGCGCAGGAGCCCGAGGGGAGCACGACGTCGCCCTGGCCGCGCAACACCTCGATTGTGCGGCCGGCCACAGCGTAGGCCTCGTCGCGGAAGCCAGCGTTGAAGGCCATCTGGCCGCAGCAGGTGAGGCCCCGCGGCACGTGCAGCTCCACGCCCTGGGCCTCGAGGAGCTCCACGGTGGCCTGGCCGATACTTGGGTAGAGCTGATCGACGATGCAGGTGACAAAGAGGGTGGCGCGCCTGCGGCCCGGTCCCGTGCTCACGACGTAGCTCCTTCCGGGGTAGAGGGGATCGCCGGCATTATACCAGCTTGCCCGGCGCGCCCTAATGGTTGACAAGTCCATCTTCCGCCCACATAATAGCCGCGCACCGGATTGCAGATTGTAGTAGATTGCAGCTTGCCCGCGGCGCCCCCGCTGCGCGATCCAGCCTGCACAACGGCAGCGGCTTACTGCCGCCCGATCGCAGCGGCAGCAAGCCGCTTCGCATTTCATTGGAGGCTGATGCCTGGCGAGGCATCAGACCTCATCTGTAGCCTGCGATCGAACTAGCAACGGAGCTTAGCCCATGCCCGAGCCCACCGACTTCACCGGCCTGCTGGAGTGGCGTTGTATCGGCCCGTTCCGCGGCGGGCGCGTCGTCGCCGTCGCCGGCGACCCGCACGACCGCAATGTCTTCTACTTCGGCGCTGTGGCCGGCGGCGTCTGGAAGACTACCGATGCGGGCACTTACTGGGAGTGCGTGTCCGATGGCTTCTTCAACACCGCCTCGGTGGGCGCGCTGGCCGTCTCCGAGAGCGATCCGAACGTGATCTACGCCGGCACCGGCGAGACCACCATCCGCATCGATGTGAGCCACGGCGACGGGGTCTACAAGTCCACCGACGCCGGCCGCACCTGGCGCCACGTTGGCCTCAGCGACACCCGCCACATCGGTAAGATCCGCATCCATCCCCAGAACCCCGACATCGTCTATGTGGCGGCCCTCGGCCACGCCTTCGGCCCTAACGAGGAGCGGGGCGTGTTCAAGTCCACCGACGGCGGCGAGAGTTGGCGCAAGGTGCTCTTCGTGAGCCCGAAGGCCGGCGCCGTGGACCTGAGCCTGGATGTGAATAATCCGCGCATCCTCTACGCCGCGATCTGGGAGGCCTACCGTAGCTTCTGGCAGATCTCCAGCGGCGGCCCTGAGAGCGGGCTCTGGATGAGCGAGGACGGCGGCGAGACATGGGTGGATATCACCCGCCGGCCCGGCCTGCCGCGGGGAATACTGGGCAAGATCGGGGTGAGCGCCTCGCCCGCGCGGCCCGGCCGCGTCTGGGCGCTGATCGAGCACCGCACGGAGGGCGGCCTCTACCGCTCCGACGACTACGGCGCGACTTGGGAGCGGGTGAGCGATAACCAAAACCTGGTCAGCCGCGCCTGGTACTACACCCACGTCACCGCCGACCCGGTGGACCCCGAGACGGTCTATGTGAACAACCTGGACCTGCATCGCTCCCACGACGGCGGGCGCACCTTCCACACGATCCCCACGCCCCACGGCGACAACCACGACATCTGGATCGACCCGCGTGACAACCAGCGCATGATCCAGGGCAACGACGGCGGCGCCAACATCTCGCTCAACGGCGGCGCCACCTTCTCCACCATCTACAACCAGCCGACGGCGCAGTTCTACCACATCGCCGTCGACAACCGGCCGAACTACCACGTCTTCGGCACCCAGCAGGACAACACCAGCGTGGCGGTGCCGTCGCGGGCGGCAGGCCAGGGCATCGGCTGGCAAGACTGCTATATCGCCGGCTCGGGCGAGAGCGGCTACATCGCTGTGCGCCCCGACAACCACAACATCGTCTATGTGGGCGCGATCGGCTCATCGCCGGGCGGCGGCAACGCGCTGCAGCGCTACGACCACAGCACCGGCCAGCTACGGCTGATCACCACCTGGCCCGAGGTCTCGTCTGGCTACGGCGCCGAGCGGCTGAAGTACCGCTTCAACTGGACCTACCCGATCATCATCTCGCCCCACGACCCGAACACGCTCTACATCGGCGGCAACATGGTCTTCAAGAGCACCAACGAGGGCCAGAGTTGGGAGCCGATCAGCCCGGACCTCACCCGCGCCGACCCGGAGACGCTGAAGCCGACCGGCGGCCCGGTGAACCTCGACGCGATCGGCGCGGAGACCTACGCGACCGTGTTTGCCCTCGCCGAGTCGCCCCACGAGAAGGGCGTGCTCTGGGCCGGCTCCGACGACGGCCTGATGCACATCTCGAAGGATGGCGGCCAGAGTTGGGAGCAGATCACGCCGCCCGACTTCCCCGACTGGACGATGGTGAGCTGCATCGAGCTCTCGCCCTTCGACAAGGCGACGGCTTACGTGGCGGCTACGCGCTACAAGCTCGACGACTACCGGCCTTATCTGTTCAAGACGACCGACTACGGCGCGACCTGGCAGCGGATCGACAGCGGCATCCCCGAGCACGACTTCACAAGGGTGATCCGCTGCGACCCGGTGCGGCCGGGGCTGCTCTACGCCGGCACAGAGACGGGGCTCTACATCTCGTTCGACGACGGCGCCTCGTGGTCGCGCTTCCAGCTGAACCTGCCGGTCTGCCCGATCCACGATCTGATCGTGAAGGGCGCGGACCTGATCGCCGGCACCCACGGCCGCTCGATCTGGATACTGGACGACCTGACGCCGCTGCGGGAGCTACCCGACGAGCTGCCGGCCGTGCACCTCTTCCCGCCCCGCACAACCGAGCGCCCGCTGCTCGGCGTGGACTGGACGAGCGAGGAGCTGGGCACGAACTACGCAGGCAGCACGGGCGGCGCCTTCAAGGTGACGAAGGGGCCGGACGGCGAGCTGAAGCGCAAAAACCTCGACATGGGCGACAACCCGCCGAAGGGCGCGATCATCACCTACTACCTTGCCGATGAGCCGAAGGAGCCGATCACGCTCACCTTCAGCGATGCCCAGGGCAACGAGGTGCGCCGTCTGAGCAGCAAGAAGGCGCCGGAGCCGGCGGACACCACGGAAACGCCCGCGAGCGAAGGGGAAGGGAAAGGCGAAGGAGAGCCCACCCCGGAGACCGAGAAGGCGCCGAAGGTGCCAGCGAAAAAGGGCTGGAACCGCTTCGTCTGGGACCTGAAGCACGCCCCTGC
>DAOUGF010000183.1:0-21073 GCA_034429295.1 Chloroflexaceae bacterium | reverse complement strand
CTGCACGGTGCGTGGTCTTGCGAGCGGGCTCCGCCCCTCGCGCTCCCCGCCAAGGGGGCGGCTGCCCCCTTGGAACCCCCGAAGCCGACGCCCGCCTCAATCCGGATGCCATCGCTGCATGCCCCTCTGCGCCGAGAGCGGGAGTGGCAGTACCAGGGAGACGGCAGCGCCGGACTTTCTGCGGCAAAGCTGTCGATTGCCGCAGGTATGCTCACAGAGTGCGTCCACCCTCTGATAGCTCTCGCTGTACGGACTACCGACTACGGACTACGCTGTACGAGCACTGGCCGACGCCCGCCTCAATCCGGATGCCATCGCTGCATGCCCCTCTGCGCCGAGAGCGGGAGTGGCAGTAGCAGGGAGACGGCAGCGCCGGGCCTCCACTTCATCAGCGAAGCTGTCGATGGGGCGTATCGTGGGCGTGTTTTCAGCGGTATAGGCAGTGAACTACCCCGGCGCAAGCGCCAGGGATTCACCGTCGTAGATCCGCCTGCATCGCACCCTGAGCGCCCTATGCACGACGACCCCGACGATGACGCCAGCGTGCTCGTGGTGGTGGTGACGCGCCCGCGCGACCTGGCCCTGGCCCGCGAGCAGGGCTGGTATCGGGTGCCCCTCGCCCGCGCCCCCGCGCGCCTCGCCGCCGACTACCTGGCCTTCTACCAGACGGCCGCCTTCGGGGCGGAGCGCTGGTCGGTGCGCCACTACGCCCCGGTGCTGCGCTACCGCATCGTCACCCGGCTGGAGCTGCTGCCGGACGAGCCGGAGCACCCGCGGGCGGGCGAGCGCTACTACCGGATCGATCTCGGGCCGCTGGCCGAGTTGCCGCTGCCCGTGCCGGCGGCCCGGCTGCGGCGGGTGGCCTTCATACCCACGCGCTTCGGGCAATTGCGCCGCGCCACCGATGTGCGGGAACTCTGGCGGCCCCCTGAGGATGGCCCCGGCGACGAGCTGTGGGGCGCCGGGCTGGCCGGCCGCAGCATCAGGTAGGCCGGGCCTGCGCCAACAAACCCACCCTTGTGGGAAGCCTTTAAGAGAGCGCCCAAACCGTCAGGTTGCGGAAGAGGCCGACGACCTCGGCATCGCGGGCGACCACGACCAGGCCGTAGCGGGCGGTGGGCGGCGGGCTCGCCAGCGTGAGGTTGGCGACGGGGATGCCGTTGATGCGCAGCTCGAGCTGCTCGTTATCGAGCCGGGCGAGCAGCCGATTCTGGGCCCCCGGCCCAGTAGCGATGGCAGGGTGAACCTCCTCGGCCAGCACCGTCAGCTGGCCGCCATTGCGCTGCTCGAGGCGGAAGCTGCCTGCTGCCGGATCGACGAAGTAGGCGAGATAGCTCCCCTCGCTGTAGCGCAGCAGCAGGCCCGCCAGGCCCCCCGTAGCTTCCACATCCACCGCGACCTGATAGTTGCTGCCCGCAGGCGAGGTGTTGAACGCCCAGATATTGCCGACGCCCTGCTGCGCGCTGATGCGATAGGCCCCTGACGCGAAGCCGACGCTCCAACTACTGCCGTCGATCGTTGGCCAGCCCGAGCCTGAGCTGAAGCTCTCGCTGTAGACCAGGGTGCCCTCCTCGGGCAGCGGGGCGGGCGTGGCGGTGGAGGGCGGTGGCGTGGAGGTGGGAGGGCTGGTTGGCGCGGTGGTGCTGGTGGGCGCGGGCGCCTCGGTGGGCGTGGGAGTGGCGCTGGGGAGCGCCGTCGGGGCGGCAGTTGGCGCAGTGGTGCTGGTTGGTGCGGGCGCCTCGGTGGGCGCGGCGCCGCCCGCGGCTGCCGCGGTGGGCGGGGTAGTCGGGGAGCTGGCGGCGATAGCGCCCTGGCGGCGGAGGGCCCAGGCGGTGACGCTTGCGCCCGCCAGGAGCAGGCCGGCGATCCCGCCGATCAGCAAGGCGCGGCGCCCCTGGTTTGGCTGGCGAGGGCGCGGAGTTGAGACGGATCGTGGCGTAGGCCGGGCCGCCTCGGCCTGCTCGAGCAGCGCCGCGCTATCGCGGTAGAACGGGTTGATCGCCAGGATCTCACGGAGCGTGGCCGCCGCCTGTAGCTGGCGGCCCGCGCTCAGATGGGCCCGCGCCTGGTCGTAGAGCTCGGCGAGGTGATCTCGCCCCTGTGGAGGGGGCGGAGTTACCACGGTTCGGGCCGGGGCATCGCGAGTATCGGGCGTCAGCGTGCGGTTGTAGGCCATCCGCGAGCTGAAGTCGCTGAGCACACGATACGCCTCGTTGATGCGCTGGGCGCGCCGGCTCGCCTCTGCCTGCTCCTCAGGGCTCGCGTTTACAAAGCGATCGGGGTGATAACGGGCGATCTCCCGGCGGTAGGCGCGCTTGATCTCGTCGGCTGTGGCGCTGCGGCTCACGCCAAGCAGCGCGTAGTGATCTAGCTGATCGAGCTCGTCCATGCTGCCCTCGGTCTTCAACCGGCGCATTATAGCACGCCCCCGCCCCATTGACACCGGCATCTGCGCGGCCCTACAATGCGGCGGGAGCCGCCTCACAAAGGAGTAGCCGTGGCCTTCTGGATCTTCAAGACCGAGCCGGAGTCCTATAGTTTCGCCGATCTTGTCCGCGACGGCGGCACCGTTTGGGATGGGATCAGCAACAACGCCGCCCTCCTCCATCTCAGAGCGGCCCGCCCCGGCGATCAGGTGCTGATCTACCACACCGGCGATGAGCGCCGCGCCGTCGGTATCGCCGAGGTGACGAGCGCGCCCTATCCCGACCCGCAGCTGAACGACCCGAAGCTCGTCGTGGTCGATGTGCGGCCGCTCCGCGCCCTGCCCCGCCCGGTCACGCTGGCAGCGATCAAAGCCGATCCATTCTTTGCCGACTTCGCCCTGGTGCGGCAGGGCCGGCTCTCCGTGGTGCCGGTGACGGAGGAGCAGTGGGCGCGGCTGCTCGCGATGGCGGATGCCTGAGCGCAGTGGTGAAAAAAAGCGCTAAAGATGGTATGATATGCAGTACCGCCATTAAGCTAACCCGTGCGTAGACGCAAGGTGCTGCGATGGATGCAGCGACGATCCTGATCGTAGACGATGAGCAGCCCATCGTCGATCTGGTAGCCAGCTACCTGACCGCCGAGGGTTTCACCTGCCATCGGGCCTTCGACGGCCCTGGCGCCCTCTCCATCGCCCGTGCCGTCAGGCCCGACCTTGTGATCCTCGATGTGATGCTTCCTGGCCTCGACGGCGTGGAGGTCTGCCGGCGCCTCCACCAGGAGACGGCGGTCTATGTGCTGATGCTCACCGCCCGCGCCGACGAGGTGGATAAGCTGATCGGCCTCTCCGTCGGCGCCGACGACTATCTCACCAAGCCCTTCAGCCCGCGGGAGCTGGTGGCCAGGGTGAAGGCCATCCTGCGCCGCTCCCGCACGCCCATCGACAAGGTGGGCGGGCCGCAAGACGAGGTGCAGCCGCTGCGTCCCATCCTGCAGTTCGGCGCGCTGAGCATCGACCCGGAGCGGCGGGAGGTGCAGCGCCACGGCAGCCAGATCGAACTCACCCCCCGCGAGTTCGACCTGCTCTATGCGATGGCGAGCTACCCCGGCCGGGTCTTCACCCGCGAGGAGTTGCTCAAGCGGGTTTGGGGCCCCGACTTCGCCGGGATCGACCGGGTGGTGGATGTGCATGTGGGCACGCTGCGCCGCAAGCTGGAAGAGGACTCGGCCGAGGCTCAACTTGTACAGACGGTGCGGGGTGTTGGCTATAAGTTCGTGGGCGGCCAGCGATGAGATGGTACCACCAGCTGCGCTGGAAGCTCTTCTTCTCCCACCTGGCGATCATCGTGATCGCCGATGTGGTGCTGCTCGCCACCGCCAACTTCATGGCCAGCATCGGGCTTGTGAACGCCGCCCCGTTCACTGTGGGCGAGGCCGCCGCCGAGACGGGCGTGCTCGGCGCGCCGGCCGCCTCCTCGGCCCCGCTGCTCCAGCAGTTTCAGACGGTGGTGCAGCAGGCGCTGCTGGTGAGCGGCTTCGCGGCCCTGGCCGCCGCCGTAGTGGTCTCGCTCTTCGTCTCGCGGCGGATCGTCGAGCCGCTGCTCACCCTCTCAGCGGTGGCCCGGCGCCTGGCCCAGGGCTTCTACCGCGAGCGGACGACCATCACCAGCGACGATGAGATCGCCCAGCTCTCCCAGAGCGTCAACCAGCTCGCCGACGCCCTCGACCAGACCGAGCGTCGCCGCCTGGCCCTGCTGGCCGACGTGACCCACGAGCTGCGCACGCCGCTGGCCACCATCGGCGGCTATATGGAGGGCCTGCTCGACGGCGTGATCAAGCCCAACACCCAGACCTTCAGCCTGATCCTCCACGAGTCGAACCGGCTCCAGCGCCTGATCGAGGATCTTGAACTGCTCTCGCGAGTGGAGGCCGGCCAGTTGCCGGTGCTGCCCCGGCGCACCGATCTGCGCGAGGGCATCGCGGAGGTGGCGGCGCAGTTCGAGCCGCTCTTCTCTGCCAATCAAGTGACCCTGAGACTGGAGGTAGACGAGCGGCTGCCTGAGGTCTGGGCCGACCCCGACCGGGTCGATCAGGTGCTGATCAATATCCTCTCCAACGCCTATCGCTACACGCCGAGGGGCGGCTCGGTGACGCTGCGGGCGACCGATCACGGCCAGCTGGTGCTGGTTTCCGTCCGCGATACCGGGATCGGCATCTCGGCCGAGCATCTGCCCCATGTCTTCGAGCGCTTCTACCGGGTGGACAAGTCGCGGGCGCGGCAGAGCGGCGGCAGCGGGATCGGCCTGGCGATCGCCCGCCACCTTGTCTACGCGCAGGGCGGCGAGATCTGGGCCGAGAGCCCGGGCCAAGGCCGCGGCTCCACGTTCTCTTTCACCTTGCCGGTGGCCCCTCCCGGCAGCGAGATAGCACCGAGCGGACCAAGCGCGGGGAGCGCAGAGCAAGGGCAAGAGACAGCCCCCGCCCTGCAGCCCTAAGCCGTCGACCCGTCGCGCGATCCTGTACTCTGGACCATGTAACCCCCTGGCCCTGCTATGACCCCACAGGTGATCCTCGGTCTCTTCCAACTCTTCCTGCTCGTCGGCGGTTCGCTGGCGCTGGCGCTGTATGTGCTCGACCGGCTCTTCCCGCCGATGGATCGCACCGAGGATGTGCGAGGCGAGACTTGGGGCCGGGCGATGCCGCCCATCCCGGCGCCGGCCGCGGCGCTCGATGGGCCAGGGACGGTGGAGCCGGCGCTGCCGGCGGCGCCCGGCTGGCTCCCGACCTACTGGCGCACCAATCTACGCCTGATCGGGCCAATGCTGCTGATCTGGCTCTTCAGCTTCACGCTGCCGGCGCTGCTCGCCCCGGCCCTGAACAATATCAGCGTGCTCACCGGCTTCCCGCTCGGCTACTACATGAGCGGCCAGGGCGCCTTGCTCTTCTTTATCGCCCTCACCTTCCTCTACAGCTGGCGCATGCACCGCCTCGACCGGCGCTTCGGCGTGGAGCATAAGGAGACACAGCCGCAGCGGGGCTACCGCCTGCGCCTGATGCGCTCCTACGGCGCCTTCACCATCGGCGGCATCCTGCTGGTTGTCGGGGTCGGCATCGCCGACTTTTACTTCGAGCTGCCGCCATCGCTGATCGGCTGGACCTTCCTGATGATCACGATCAGCCTCTACGCCGTGGTCGGCCTCGGCTCGCGCACCGAGCGTCTGGACGAGTACTACGTCGCGGGCCGGCGGGTGCCCGGCCTGCTGAACGGGCTCGCCACCGGCTCGGACTGGATGAGCGCGGCGTCGTTCATCTCCATGGCGGGCGCGCTCTTCCTGCTCGGCTACGAGGGGCTGGCCTACATCACCGGCTGGACGGGCGGCTACGTGCTGCTGGTGCTGCTCCTGGCGCCCTACCTGCGGAAGTTTGGCCAGTTCACCATCCCCGACTTCATCGGCGCCCGCTACCCCGGCGCGGCTACCCGCGTGCTCGCCGCCGTGGCCAGTATGATCATCAGCTTCACCTACGTGACGGCCCAGGTGACGGGTGTGGGCATCATTATGAGCCGCTTCTTGGGGCTGAACTACATGCTCGGCGTGATCGTCGGCCTCTCGGCGGTGCTGCTCTGCTCCTTCCTCGGTGGCATGAAGGCGATCACCTGGACCCAAGGCGTGCAGGGGATCATCCTCGTCTTCGCCTACCTGGTGCCGGTGACCTTCCTCTCGCTGCGCCTCACCGGCGTGCCGATTCCCCAGCTGATGTACGGCGAGGCGCTGAGCAACATCGTCGCGCTGGAGCAGGCGCAAGGCATCAGCTCCAGCTATGTGGAGCCGTTCAACGACTGGACGCCGGCGAACTTCATCGCGCTGACTCTAGTGCTGATGCTGGGCACCGCGGGCATGCCCCATATCCTGGTGCGCTTCTACACGGTGCCGTCGGTGCACGAGAGCCGCAGCAGCGTTGGCTGGGCCCTGGCCTGGATCGCCGTGCTCTACCTGACGGCGCCGGCCTACGCGGCCTTCTCCCGCTGGGAGATCCTGCAGGATGTAGTGGGGCGCCCGGTGGAGGCGCTGCCGGCTTGGGCGGAGAACTGGGCCGGAACCGGCCTGCTGACGATCGCCGATAGCCCGCAGGAGGGCGGCAACGGCGATGGGGTGCTGCAGTACGAGGAGCTGCGGATCGACCAAGACCTGATCGTGCTGGCGACGCCGGAGATCGCGGGTCTGCCGGCCACGGTGGTGGCGCTGGTGGCGGCGGGCGGCATGGCGGCGGCCCTCTCCACCGCCGACGGCCTGCTGATGGTGATCGCCTCGGCCGCGGCCCACGACATCTACCACCGCACGATCAACCCGCGGGCGAGCGTCAGCGAGCGGCTCTGGCTCGGCCGGATCATGATTCTGGTGGCTGCGATCCTGGCGGCGCTCACGGCGGTGCAGCGGCTGGCGATCATCGTGCAGCTGGTGGCCTGGGCCTTCTCGCTGGCGGCGGCAACCTTCTTCCCGGTGCTGGTGCTCGGCATCTTCTGGAAGGGCGCCAGCAGCCGCGGCGCGGCGGCCGGTATGCTGAGCGGCCTGCTGGTGACGGTGCTCTACGCGGTGGTGAACTACGCCTTCCCCGAGGTGAGCCTGTTCGGCATCGGCCACGGCGCCGCCGGGATCTTCGGCGTGGCCGCCAACTTCCTGGTCACCGTCGTGGTGAGCCGCCTTGGCCCGCCGCCGCCGCCCGCCGTGGAGTCACTCGTTGATAATCTGCGCCACCCGTAGCGGGCTTGCACACAGCGCAAAGCTGTGTTATACTCTGCCCCGTTGCGGACACCGATCCCCGATAGCTCAACGGTAGAGCGGCTGACTGTTAATCAGTAGGTTCCTGGTTCGAATCCAGGTCGGGGAGCCACTTCTACCGCATCAGGAAGCGCCGAGCGAAGATCGCCCGGCGCTTTTGATTTTGGTATATGGCATAAAGGCTTGGCCGGCGCATCCCAAGAGGGCGGCCACGACGGGCCGCCCTTACAGTTCTGTACCGAGAGATCTCTGGGAGCGGCCACGACGGGCCGCCCTTACAGGCCCATACCGAGCAGTAGATGTGGTTCTAGTTGGCGCTCGCCGAGGGTGATCGTCCAGTAGTGGCCGTAGCCGCCCGGCAGCCACATGTAGCCCACGCCGATCTCGCGCATCCCCGGGTCGAGGATGTTGGCGCGGTGAGGCGGGCTGCCCATCCAGAAGCTGATCGCCTCCTCGGGGGTCGGCTGCCCCACAGCGATGTTCTCTCCGCAGCGCAGCCAGGGGTAGCCCGCCTCGCTGATGCGCTCCGCAGGGCCGCGCCCATCGGCGCCGATATGGCTGATGAGGCCCGTGTAGGCCATGCCCTCGCTATGCGCCTGAGCTGCGGCGGTGAGTTCCTCGGAGAGTTCGAGCGGAGCGAGGCCGGCCGCCGCCCGCTCGGCGTTGACGAGCTCCATCACGCGCATGGCCTCAGGGGTGACCGGCAGGGGCGGCGGAGGCGGCGGCGGAAAGTTGGCCAGGCGCTCGCGGCCAAGCAGCCCCAGCGTGATCTGTCCAGTGGTCAGGTCTCGCTCGAGCCGGGCGCGCTCGGTGTACTGCACCTCGCGAACAACACCGTCCGGCCCGGCCACCAGCTGCGCCGGGCCGATAGGGTAGCCAAAGACCGCGACGCCGCCGTGAGCGGCCCAGAACGCGCCGAGCTCGCCGCAGAGGCCGTAGCCAGTCTCAGGGAAGGGCGGGCAGGTCGAGTTCGAACTGTCTGTGGCCGGCGGAGCCAGCTCGGCGCCGAGTCTGCCGATCTTCACCGGCTGGAACAGGTCAGGGTGAAGCTCGAGACGGACGCGCTCGAAGTACTGCACGATGTAGAGCCGGCCATCGTCGTGGCTGCGCTCGGTGAGCTCCCCGGAGATCGGCAGGCCGAAGAGGGCGAGGCCGCCCTGCTCCCAGGCCGAGAGGAAGGGCTCGCGCACGGTGTAGCCGGTCTCTGGGAAGCGACGACTCGCGAGCTGGGCGCTGCTATGGCCGGGGAAGAGAGCAACTAGGGAGCAGAGGAAGGCGAATAGGACAACCAGCGCGGAACGTAGAGCGCGGTGCATGACTGGCGACCTCCTGGCAGGGATGCGGCTGGCATGCTGGCCTGCGCTATCCTACGTCGCCCCTGGCTTCATGTGGATGAAAGAATGATGAGAATTTAACCTATTTTTAACTATTGCTGATCGTAACGACACCGGCGCCATGCAGTGGAGACGACGGGCTGTTGGACGCGCCAGGCGACAGTTTAACGACGGGCCATCAGTACACTCCGGCCATTCGATGGAAGGGCAACGGCGCAGCTGACGATCCCACCCCTCAGGGGAGCGGGGCCGGCAGGCGCTGTGTTGCCCAGAATGGCCAAGTTTCTGCAACGGAGTGTACCGATGCACACAACTTACCGCACAGCACCCCGGCTCGGCCGGGCGCTCTTTCTGCTCATCCTGCTGGCGCTGCTCGCTGGCCTCATCGCCGTGCCGGCGACGCCAGCGCGGGCCTTCGGCGCCAACAACGGCTGGACGCTAGTGCCCGGCGCGGATGTCTTCAATTTTCGCGCCGTGGCCGCGCGCCCGAACGGCGGCTACGTCGTCGCCGGCACGCGCAACAACCGGATCTGGGTGCAGGCGCTGGATGCCGACGGCCGTATCGACGAGCGCTTCGGCCTCCTCGGGATCGCCTACGTCGAGTATCCTGGCAGGTCAGTCTTCGTGAATCGAGTCGTTGTTGCGCCCGACGGCAAGATCCTCGTTACCGGCGAGGCTGGCGAGGATTTCTTCGTGGCGCGCTTCACCGCCGATGGCCGCCCCGACCCGACCTTCGGCACTGGCGGCAAGTCGCTCCCGATCAGCTTCTCCAACGCCACGCTCTCCTTGGCCCTCAGCAATGAGGTAGGCTACGATCTGCTCATCCAGCCCGACGGCAAGATCGTGGTGGCTGGCAAAGGCGGCTCATGCGGCGTCTTTACCTGCTACGGCGGCGGCTTTGGCCTCATCCGCCTGCACGCCGACGGGCGGCTCGACACCAGCTTCGGTAATGGGGGTAGGCGCCTGACTACCTTCGACGCGGGTGGGTTTTTTGAAGTAGACGATGGCAGGGTCATCAAGCTGGTGCGCCTGCGCAACGGTAAGCTGCTCGCCGTGGGTGAGTCTGCACGGAGCGGCTTCCTCCTGTACGGGATGGCGCTTGCCCGTTACACTGCCGACGGCGATCTCGACAAAAGCTTCGACAAAGACGGCAAGGTGGCCTACGCAGGGCTGTCCCCAGCTATCGCCGCCCTCGAACTGGCCGACGCCAGCGTGCTGGTGGCCACAAGCGGCGGGGAGCTGGTGCGGATACTGCCCGATGGTCGCCGCGACCCGACCTTCGGCACCGGCGGTGTTGTCAAGCTGAATAACTTCGTGCCGCTGCAGATGGAGCTTCAGCAGGATGGCACCATCCGTGCGCTTGGCAGCTCCCTGTCGCAGGTCAGGCAGTTGCCAGGGGCGGCCTGGTTCACCGCCGACGGCAAGCCCGACCGTCGATACGGCGCGACAGGAATCATTACGCACCAGCCGATCGTGCAGCCGGGCGCTCGCTTGGCGACCAGCTTTTTGTGGGATACTTTCAGCCTGCCCGACGGCCGCATGGTCTTCCTGTCCCTGAACCGCGAGATCGATGCGAACAACCAGATCGTCACGCGCGAGTATCTGCTGCGCCTCACGCGCCACGGTGCGCAGGACCCGTCGGGCAGCGCGCCGCCGTCGCAGCCGAACAGCTTCGCCCAGGACGACAGCTACGCCACCGTCCAGGGCCAGACGCGCACGATCGCCGCGCCCGGCGTGCTGGCCAACGACCGCTCGCCCGACGGCGGCACGCTCAGCGCCACCCTCGTCGGCCCGCCCGCGAATGGCCGCGTGAACCTGGTCAGCAGCGGCGCCTTTAGCTACACGCCGAATGCCGGCTTCGTCGGCACAGACCGCTTCACCTACCAGGTCCGCAGCAGCAAGGGTGCCGCAGCCATAGCCACGGTGACGATGCGGGTCAACCCGATCGGCGGGAACGTGGCACCCAGCGCCGGCAGCGTCGGCTATGACTTGCTGCAGGACACGCCGCTCATCATCCCTTCCCCTGGCGTGCTAACCAACGGGCGCGACGCCGAGCGCGACGACCTTACGGCGGAGTTGGTGGCTGAGCCCGAGCACGGCGTGGTCGAGCTGCGCCCGAGCGGCGGCTATAGCTACACGCCGGAACCCGGCTTCGTCGGCACCGACTACTTCTACTTCCGGGCCTACGACGGGCTCGACTGGTCGGAGCCGGTCACGGTGACGCTGCGGGTGGCGGCGACGGGCAGCAACGTGCCGCCGATCGCCGTGGGCGACCGCTACTTCGCGCAGCTCAACGGCGCGCTCTCCGTGCCGGCGCCCGGCCTGATCGAGAACGACCAGGACCACAACGGCGACGCGCTCACCGTGTCCCTGGTTGAGGGGCGCGGGCCGAGCCACGGTGCGCTGGAGCTCGCCTCCGACGGCTCCTTCACCTACATCCCCAACCCTGGCTTCAGCGGCGAGGACGAGTTCACCTACGCCCTGAGCGACGGGGTGAGCGCCAAGCAGGCCACGGTGCGGATCTTCGTGCTGGAGGAGCTGGTAGAGAACCCGCCCAACGACGATCTGGAGCTGGAGGTGGAGCGCCCCGAGCCGGCGCAAAGCTGGAGCGTCTACCTGCCAAAGCTGCAGCGCTGAGGAGCGAGCGACGCGGGGCGGGCATCAGGCCCGCCCCGCTTGTTTGCCTATCCCTCACACGTTTGCCGGCGAAGGAATAGGCGGTCCCATTTTGAACATTCCGGCGACGGTTTGTCGATCCAGGGCCATGCCGGACGACTATCTTGTGTAGCCCGCCGGAAGCAGCGCGTACTTCTGGCGCCAAGCGTAAGGAGCGACGATGTCATTCCAGGCCTATATCGACAACATCAAGGCGAAGACGGGCAAAACGCCGGAGGAGTTCAAGCAGCTGGCGGAGGCAAAGGGCCTGCTCAGGCCAGGCGTCAAGGCCGGCGAGATCGTCGCCTGGCTCAAAGAGGATTTTGGGCTCGGACACGGCCATGCGATGGCGATCTACGCGACATTTAAAGGCAAGACGGCGTAATCGGCGCTATGTAGAGCCACAGCGCTTGCTCCGCGACCTTGATGGCTCCACCGTCGTCCTCGCCGGCCCCGATTGCCGGCACTAAGGAGAGGCATGATGAAACTGCTACTCACGTCCGGGGGCGTCAGGAACCCGAGCATCCGCGAGGCGCTCATCGACCTGCTGGGCAAGCCGATCGCTGAGTCCAGCGCGCTCTGCATCCCGACGGCCGAGTGGGGCCACCCCTGGTGTACGCCGGCCTCGGCCTGGCGCTTCATCGCCGGCCAGAGCCCGGCGCCCATGAGCGACCTGGGCTGGAAGTCGGTCGGCCTCCTCGAGCTCACCGCGCTCCCCAGCATTAGCAAGGAGCGCTGGGTTCCCTGGGTGCGGGAGGCCGACGCCCTCCTGGTGGACGGCGGCGATGCGACGTACTTGTGCCACTGGATGCGGCAGTCCGGGCTGGCGGAATTGCTGCCGTCGCTGCCCGAGAAGGTTTGGGTGGGCGTGAGCGCCGGGAGCATGGTGATGACCCCGCGGATCGGCGCGGACTTCGTTGAGTGGTCGGCCGCGCCAGACGATCGCACACTGGGGGTCGTCAACTTCTCGATCTTCCCGCACCTGGACGCCTTCCCAACGAACACCATGGCTGACGCAGAGCGTTGGGCGGCCGATATCGGCGCCCCGGCCTACGCCATCGATGAGCAGACCGCTATCAAAGTAGTTGATGGCGTTGTCGAGGTCGTCTCCGAGGGGCGCTGGAGGCTGTTCACGCCTTAGTGGCCGTACGGCGTAGTCTGTAGTCTGTAGTCCGTAACCCGTAGCCCGTACAGCTCTATAGAGCCACAGAAATCTTTTGGTAGGCCCTACGTTCCGAGCAACGTAGGTAGTTCTATCTAGAGCCTCAGAAAGCCGGAAAGCCAGGCGACAGGGCCGAAGCATTCGCTAGGCGAATGCTTCGGCCCTACGTTACTCGATGCACAAGGCGTAGCCTCATCTACTGCGGCGCCTGCGGCGACTGACGCCGAGCCGTTATCGTGAGAGGAGATCGTTATGCGACCCCTGCGGTATTCCATCAACGTCACCTTGGACGGGTGCTACGACCATCAAGTGATGGCCCCTGATGAGGCGTTGCATCGCTACGCGGAAGAGAGCATCGCCCAAGCCGATGCGCTCCTCTTTGGCCGGGTGACGTACGAGCTGATGGAGACAGGCTGGCGACCGTTCGCGCAGACGGGGGCGAGGCCTGAGTGGATGGAACCCTGGATGGAATCCTTCGCCCACACGATCCACGCGGCCAAGAAGTATGTCGTGTCGAGCGCTCTGGAGCGGGTTGATTGGAACGCGGAGCTTCTGCGCGGGGATTTAGGAACGGCCGTTCAGCAGCTCAAGCAGGAGCCGGGGAAGGGGCTGTTCGTGGGAGGCGTGAAGCTGCCGCTGGCGTTGGCGGAACTTGGATTGATCGACGAGTACGAGTTTATCGTGCACCCCAGGATCGCGGGCCACGGGCCGACGCTATTCGCGGGGCTATCGAAGCATCTCGACTTGAAGCTCGTGAACCGGCTGGAATTTGCCTCGGGGGCGGTGGCCTTGCGTTATGAGCCGCGACGGTAGCCGCCGGGATCGAAGGCTACGCTTATACGCCCGGTAAATGGCGCGATCCCTGACCCTGCGAGGGTGATGGCGGCTTGGGCCCTGCGCCTCACCCCTGCGTTCACCCGGCGAGGGTGATGCCCCGCGGCTTGGCGCCGGCTACACTCTGCTCAGAGCAGCCGGGGCGCTGGCCCGGCGCACGATGAGAGAGGGACCCGAGATGGCACTGATGTCCTGGTGGCGCCCCGACGCCCTGCCCGAGCTGCCGGCCCTGCCCGGCTTTCGCGCGCGGCGCACCGATGACGTGGAGCAGATCGCCGCCCTGAACCGGATCGATGTGGAGGAAGCCCGCGCTCGCCTGCGCGACGGGCATCACGCCTACGTCGCCACACTCAACGGCCGGCCCGTGGGCTACGGCTGGGCCGCGACCAGGCGGGCGAGCATTGGTGAGCTGAACCTGGCGTTCGCGTTGCCGCGCGATGAGCGCTACCTGTGGGACTTCGCGACCCTGCCGGCCTACCGCGGGCTAGGGATCTACCCGCGGCTGTTGCAGGCGATGCTCCGCGCTGAGGCGAGCACACGGGCCTGGATCCTCCACGCGCCGGAGAACCTGCCTTCGGGCGCCGGGATCGCCCGCGCCGGCTTCCGGCCGGTGGGCAGGCTCGGGTTCCGCGCCGACGGCTCAGTGGCACTTGGCGAGCTCCGCGATGAGGTACGAGCCTGGTGGGGCGCGTCCATCTTCGGCGTTGAGCTCACCGACGCGGAGCTATCGGCGTGCTGGTGCTGCGCGCGCGGCGAGGCATCCTGCGGCTGCTGGGCCCGCGGCCGCGGCCGGGTCGGGGCGTGCGGCTGCGCGACGGCCGTGGGGGTGGCTCGACGGCGGGCGGCCTAGTGGCTGTACGGCGTAGTCTGTAGTTGTACTGGCGCCTGTTCTCGCGCCCTCAAGCTCTCAGCTTGAGGGCGCGGAACAGCAGCGCCGGTGTGCCAACCTTGCGGAGCAGCACATCAGACGACAGACCACGGCCGGGCAGGCTGCGGGCGGTCGTCGGTCGTCCCATCCAGCAGCTCACCTATGGAAAGCGACCACGGCCGCCTCGGCGCGTCAAGGGATGAGCCCGAGGGCGCGGGCGCGGGCGACAAGCTCGGACCGGCTGTGGGTATCAAGCTTGCTGTAGATACTCTTGAGTTGGGTCTTGACCGTGTTGACCGAGACTACGAAGTGGGCCGCGATCTCCGCGCTGGTCATGCCGGCGGCGAAGAGCCGCAGCACCTCCAGCTCCCGCTCCGTCAATTGCTGGGCCCCGGCCGGCGCATTGCCTGCCGCCCGTGGCGCGGAGGGAATCACCGTGGCAGCTGGAGCCTGCGCGGGCGCGCCGCTGGCGAACGCCTGGAGGAGCCGGGCGATGTAGGGGCGCAGCGGGTCGTGCGCCGATCGCCTGGTGAGGTTTTGCGCGAGCAACTCGGCCATGGGCGCGCCGATGTCGGCAAAGAGGCCGACGAAGCCCTCGGGCGCCGCCAGCCTGAGCGCCTCGTCGAGCCGCTCGTGGGCCAGGGAGGTGGCGCCGCCGCGGGCCAGGGCGAGGGCCTCCAGGGCCAGGGCCTCGATGACCACGGCGCCGCGGCCGGCGGCGACGGCGTGGTCGCGCAGCCAGCGCAGCATTGTGAGCGTCGTATCCTGGTTGTGAGCGCTCGGGCCGCCAAGGATGGTGACGCGGGCAAGGCTGAGCAGCTCGATCTCGCGGAAGTAGGCGGGCGACTCGTCGGGGCTCCAGGGCGCACGCTCTGCGGCCCAGTGTTGAGCGGCCATCAGATCGCCGCCGAGCAGGCGCAGACGGGCGACGTAGGCATCGAAGAAGACTCGCTCGCCGCCTGGCTCCCAGTCGTGGCAGATCGCTGCCACGGCGTCCAGCGCCGCGTTCGCGCCGTTCCGGTCGCCTTGGAGCAGGCGCAGGCGGGCCAGGAAGGTATGGGCGCGGGCGCTGGTGATGCTGGCCTGAGTGAGCCGGTGGGCGATCGCCAACTCCTCAGCTGCTGCGGCCAGATCGCCCTGCTCGATCAGCACATTCCCCAGCCAGATGTGCAGGGCGCTGGTTGGGGGGAGCTGCTGCCAGCCCGCGGCCGCGACCCAGGCCAGGGCCTCGTCGGCGGCGGCGCGGGCGTCGCGCAGCCGGCCCTGGAGCAGGCGCAGCTTGATGATCTCATTCGCGCTGAAGATCCCGCTCATGGCGTTGCCGGCCGCGCGACAGACGCGCACATTCTCGGCGTACACCGCGACCGCCTCGCTCGTCTCGCCGACCAGCATCAGCGCGTAGCCCAGCACGAGGCCATTGCTGCTGCGCACCCAATGCTCCGTCGGGGGCAGCAGGGTGGTCGCCTCGCGGGCCAGGCTGAGCGCCTCAGCGAACGCGCCGCGCTCGATCGCCATGTGGGCGCGCTGGGTGAGCAGCTCGCCGCGCATAGCGACGGCCGCAGGCCCGGCCATATCTGCCAGCCCTGCCTCCGCCGCCTGCAGATACGGTTCCAGGGCAGCCACCTGGCGATTGTCCAGCAGCACCTGCGCCTGGGTGAGGCACAGCCGCGGATTGGCCAGCAGCAGCTCGCGGGGCAGCGCGTCGAGCCAGCGCCGCAGGGCGCGGGTCTTGCCGGACGCCGCGAAGCGCGCCCCGTGGGAAGTCAGCAGGCGCGCGAGCAGGTCGGTGTCGCCCGCGGCGAGCGCGTGATCCACGGCCTCCTCAGGCGCGCCCTGCTGCTCGAACCACGCCGCCGCCCGTCGGTGCAGCTCGGCCACGAGCGTCGGGCGCTCCTGCTGCAGGCGGTGGCGCAGCAAGTCGCCGAAGAGATGGTGGTAGCGGTACCAGCGCCGCTCCTCGTCGAGGGGGATGAGGAAGAGGTTGTCGCGCTCCAGCGTGTCGAGGATGAGCCGGCTGTAGCTGTCGCTGCCCGTCTGGCCTTGGGCGATACCGAGCACCGCGTCGCACAGGGGGCCGGAAAGCCGCTCAAGGATGGAGCTCTGCAGCAGAAAGGCCCTGATGTGCTCAGGCTGGCGACCCAGCACCTCCTCGGCCAGGTAGTCCACCACATGGCGGTGGCTGCCGCTGAAGCCAGCGATGAAGCCACGCACGTCGGCCTGGCCCTGCAGCGAGAGGGCGGCGAGCTGGAGCCCTGCCGCCCAGCCCTCGGTGCGGGCCTCCAGCGCAGTTGCCGCCTCGACGTCCAGCTGCAGGCCCATCGTCTCGCGCAGGAACTGCAGCGCCTCCTCGGCGGTGAAGCGCAGGTCGGCCGCCCGCAGCTCGGCCAACTCGCCCCGCGCCCGGAGGCGAGCTAAGGGCAGCGGCGGGTTAACCCGGCTGGCGATCACCAGGTGAAGCTGTGGCGGCGCGTGCTCCAGCAGGAAGCCGACTCCCTGGTGGATCGACGGGTTACTGATGACGTGATAGTCGTCCAGCACCAGCACGATCTCGCCCGCGCGCTCGGTCAGCCCGTTGAGCAACTCGGCGATGGCCACATCCCCAGCCGTGGGGGCGGCACGCAGCAGCGCCAGCGCGGGCGCGCCGAGCCCGGGGTTGGCCCGCTCGAGCGCAGCGCAGAGGTAGCTCCAGAAGCGCGCCGGGTCGTTGTCGCCTGCGTCCAGGGACACCCACGCCGAGCGTGGGGCGGAGGGCGTAGCGGCATCAGCGGCCTCACTATCCGGCCGTCCTACGTTTGCGAGGGCTTGGGCGAGCAGAGTGCTCTTGCCGAAGCCGGCGGGTGCCGCGATCAGGGTGAGCCGCCCCTGTAGCCCGGCGAGCAGCCGGCTGAGCAGGCGTGGGCGGGTTACCGCAGTGGTGCGCGGGGCTGGTCGGTGGAGCTTGGTGGCGAGCAGCGGAACAGCGGGGCCGGAGGGCGAGGCCAGGGAGGCCATGCCCAGGGCTGCGATTGGGGCGGCGTACGATGACATAGCGGTGCCAGTATAGCACCGTTCGACGGGCCTGGTCTGTGAACGTCGCCAGCGGGCAGAGACGGTGCGTACGAGGTGCTGCCTCTACCAGTACGTACCACCTGCGCGGTGCGTGAGGATGCGAGCGGGCTCCGCCCCGGACACTCCCCGCGCCAGGAGCCTCGCCCCTGGCCCCCAAACCCAACGCCCGCCAACGCCGAGACGCCGTCGCTGCATGTCCCTCGACGCCGAGAGCGGGTATAGCAGTACCAGCGAAACGTCAGCGCCGGGCCTTCTGCAGCGGGGTGGCAGCCCGCTGACTTTGCTCATGTCCTCGGGCGCCTGGCATAGGATCGATCAGCGCCTGTGCTGGTGGTGCGCCATGCCGGCCAGATGCCGCCGCGCCGCCTCGCTCTCGCGGGTTAGCCCCGCTGCCAGCGCGTGGTGGACCAGCTCTGCGGTGGGCCGGCCCTCTGCTTCGAGCGCGGCGAGCGCACGGCGGTGAAGTAGCTGCCGCTGCGCCTCGCCCAGCTGGGCGGCGATCACCTCGCGCAGCTTGTCGTGCCCGGGGGGATAGCACGCTTGCCTGCTGCCCCCTTCCTGTACTTCACGCAGCAGCCCGTAGCGCAGCAGCTCGTCCAGCGCCGCCAGCGCATCGTGTTCATCTAGCTCGCCAACGCGACGAAGCAGCTCGAAGGAAGCTCGCTGCCCGAGAATGGCGCTGGCCGTCAGCAGGGCGCGCCCCGCGGCGCTCAGCCGCTCCAGCTGTCCAAGGATCAGCCAGCGCACGCCAGGGGGGAGCACAGGCTCCCGTTGCACTGTGTCCAGGGCGTGCAGATCCAGCTCGGCTATCTCTCCCGCAGGGGTGGCCCGCCGCCTGAGGGCACCGCGCCCCAGAAGCTCTTTGAGGGTCTCGACGAGGTAGAAGGGCTGCCCGCCAGTCTCACGGTAGAGCCACAGCCCAAGCTCAGTGAGGCGACCCCGCCGGTTGCTCATCGCCCGCGGCCGGACGAGCGCCTCAAGCAGGTGCAGCGTCTCTTTCTGGTTCAGGGGGCCGAGAGTGAGCTCGGTCACGGGCAGAGCGTGGTGCAGCCCCAGGACCCAGCGGCTGAGCGGGCTGGCGGTCGCCAAGGCCTCGGAGCGCAGCGCGAGGAGCAGCAGGAGCGGCGTGCCGCTCTCGCTCCAGCGTTGCCCGGCGTAGTGCAACAGATCCAGCGAGGCGGTGTCGGCCCATTGCAGGTCGTCAATGGAGAGCACCACCGGCGCCCGCTCGCAGAAGGCTTGCGCCAGGCGAGTAACCGCCTCAAACAGGCGAATCCGGGCCGTCATCTCATCGCCTGGAACCTCCGGCAGGTAGGGATGGCGCTCGCGCAGCTCGGGCAAGATGCGCGAGAGCTCGCTCAGCCAGGTGGCACTGAGCAACGCCTCAGGCGCTGCCTCTGCCTCCAAGCCGCGGCTGAGCGCGTGCACCAGCGGCTGATAGGGCAGCCGGCCGCCAACCTCGAAGGCGCGCCCCGTCAGCGGCGTCGCCCCTTGGGCGGCAGCCCAATCCAGGAAGGCGGAGGCGAGGCGCGTCTTGCCGATGCCGGCCTCGCCCTGGATCAGGGCGACCTGCATCCGCCCCTGTTGCGCGTCCTGGTAGCGGGCTTCGAGCGTGCGGAGCTCAGCCTCTCGTCCGATCAGCGGCAGAGCCGAGAGCAGCGGAACATCCTGCTGTGAGGCGGCCGCGCGCTCGTGCGGCCCATCGGGCTGGGGCTGGTTGGAGGCCGGCGTGTGCGATGAGACGGCGGGGCGCGCCGCCTTGATCAACCCGAGCTCGCTAGCCGGTTGCTCGAAGAGCTCGCACAGCCGCTGGACATAATGAGGGCTGGGGAACGCCGTGCCGCGCTCCCAGCGCGTGACGGTCACATCATTGGGGGCGCCGATGTGCTCAGCGACCTGCTTCTGGGTCCAGCCTCGCTCCAGGCGCGCCCGGCGTAGGAGCTGATTGGGAGTCGCCTGTGCTGCCCGCTTCCCCATAGGCCTGCCCTTCCTCGGTGTCGCTGGGCCGGCCCCTCCTTACGTACGAACCCAAACGCACCTCGGTGTAGCTGCACGATAAGCGCGTGATAGCTCGCAGGCATTCATTCTCCGTTGCCCGTGGGCTATGCTGCCCCAGACATAGGTGGGCGGCTCTCCCGGCAGCAGGCGGAGCAGGATCGCATTCGCCTCGGTCGCCAGGTTGCCGCTGCCGCCAGGAACGCAACGGCCTGGGAACAGTGCTCTCAGACGCTGCAAGGATCGCGCCGCCAGGAGGGCCGGGGCAACGACGCGGAGCCGCCTGTCAGCTCCGGGGACTATCCGATGTACGGAGCGGCTCAAGAGCCACCCATCAGGGCTTCGCCTCGTGACTCGGCGTAGTCCACATCTTCAAGTCCCCGGTCTCTTCCATGTATTGCCAGCCGCTCATATCCGGCGGCTCTAGCCCCAGCTGCGTAATGATGGTCGCGATCTGGGCCCGGTGCTCGTTCGAATGGTTAATCGCCTGCATGATCAAGCCGGCGAGCCGGTACTCCATATGTTCGTCGCCCATGCTCTGGGTGACCATCGTATCGTCTCGTGCAGAGAGCGCCAGTTGGAGCAGTTCATCGCTGGCCCAGCGCGCCAGATCCTTCATCACAGCGAACCCCGGAACCACGTCCCGAGAGATCTGATGCCGAGGCTGCTTGCCGTTGACACGGCGCACATAGCTCACCTCAGCGCCGATGATGTGCCACAGCGTATCGCGGATCGAACCAAAGCAGCCGATCGCCGTGGCGTTGAGCTGCTCGTCGCTCAGCTGCTCACAGAACTCCAGCAGCTTCAGGTTGGCCCAGCTGTTGTGGGCAAAGAGCGTCATCAGGACGCTGCTGTCACCACGCTTGTTATCTTGCATCATGTCTCCATTGGCTGCTCGGGCGGCTCGCCTTATTATACGCTGCCTATCGGCTCTACCGCCCTGTGCATTTAGTTGTACTGGCGCCTGCTCTCGCGCCCTCAAGCTGAGAGCTTGAGGGCGCGGAACAGCAGCGCCGGTGCGCCAACCTTGAGGAGCCGCACATTAGACGACAAACCACGGTCGGGCAGGCTGCAGGCGGTCGTTGGTCGTCTGTCGTCGGTGGTCCCAACCAGCAGCTCACTTGTGGAGTGTAGTACTAGAAGGATCAGCGAGCGCCCGGCGAAGCTTGCCGGGCGCATTCCCATCGTGCTCTGCTGCGGGTGGGGGCTGGCTACAGCTTAGCTGAGCTGGGTGTAGAGCGCCATCTTGTTGCCGGCCGGGTCGAGAAAGATGGCGAACCAGCCGATGCCGGGGATCTCCGTTTTCGGCAGGAGCCGCTTGCCGCCGTGGGCCTCGATGCGCTCCAAGGTGCCCTCAATATCGTCGGTGCCGATGTAGAGCAGCGGCTCGCCGACTTTATACTCCACACCTCCGCTCTCGCCCGCCTTCACGAAGCCACCGCCGGGGCCGGGATCGGCAGAGAACATGTGGTAGTCGAAGCTCGGGTCGTGCTGCAGGTTCCAGCCAAACACCTCCCCATAGAACTGTGCGGCCTTCGCCGGGTCGGCCGCCACCAGCTCGACGTGCACAATAGGACTCGGCATCGTTCCCTCCTTAACGTACGGTTACGCGCCACTATTCCAACCTGGGGTGCTTCCAAGTATAGTACAGACGTTCTACTCTATCAAGGGGCAGAGTATGAGCAAAATCAGCGGGAGATTGCGTCCCGCTGTCAGGGGCGGCGCGCTCTTCGAGGACGTTTGGATCGCGAATGACGCGTTACGAAGTGGCGCGCAGCGCCTAAGCTTTGCCGCGAAAAACGCGAAACGAAGGCGCGAAGGCGCGAGAGTGAAGACGCGAAAGCTGACGCGCGGCCAGCGGCACGACGGGCAGTTCCCGCTCTCGGCGCAGAGGGGCATGCAGCGAAGGTGCGCGGATTGAGGCGGACGTCGGCTTCGGGGGTTCCAAGGGGGCAGCCGCCCCCTTGGCGGGGAG
>DAOUGF010000182.1:0-2694 GCA_034429295.1 Chloroflexaceae bacterium | reverse complement strand
GCGCCACGCCCTGCTTCGTCATCCCCGCCCTTGAGCTCACCCAAGCCGAGGCCACCAGCCAGCTCGCCCTGCGCTACTTCCCTTGGGCCGACGCCGATGGGCCGGCCGGCGCGCTGGCCGCTGCCGTCGAGGCCGCCTTCGGCGCGGGTGCCCGCGGCCTCACGCTCGCCGTCGAGCACACCGCCATGCGTGTGATGGAGCTCCGCGCCCTCGAGGCCGCTATTCCCGACCTGCGGACTATGGATGCCACCGAGCTCTTCGCCGAACTCCGCATGACGAAGGACGAGCAGGAGCTGGCCGCGATCGAGCAGGCGGTGCGGATCGTCGAGGTGGCCCTCAAGCGCACCATCGAGCAGATCCGTCCCGGCATGACTGAGCGCGAGCTCTCGCGCATCTGCACCGACGAGATCATCGCCGCTGGCGCCGACGGCGAGAGTTTCGAGAACCTGATCGCCTCTGGCCCCAACGCCGCCAATCCCCATCACAACAACACCGACCGCGCCTTCCAACCGGGCGACCTGATCATCATCGACTGCGGCGCCCGCTATGGCGGCTATATCTCCGACATCACCCGCACCGTGGCCATCGGCGAGCCCGGCGAGGAAGCCCGCCGGATCTACGATCTGGTGCTGCAGGCCAACCAGGCCGGCCTGCGGGCCTGTCGCCCCGAGGCCACGCCTGAGGAGATCGATGCCGCGGCCCGCGGCGTGATCGAGGCCGGCGGCTACGGCGAGTACTTCATCCACCGCACCGGCCACGGCATCGGCTTGGAGACCCACGAGCTGCCGAATATCATGGCCGGCGTGGTTGAGCCGCTGGAGCCCGGCACCACCTTCACCGTCGAGCCCGGCATCTACCTGCCCGGCAAGACCGGCGTGCGGATCGAGGACAACGTGGTGATCACCACTGAGGGCGCCCGCGTGCTCACCAGCTTCCCCCGCGAGCTGATCGTCATCCCCGCATGAAGGCCGTGAGGGCGTGAAGTGTCCTCACAGCTTCACGCCCTCACGACTTGCGCCGCGGCCGCAGGAAGATCAGCCAGTTGGCGA
The DNA here is from genome assembly GCA_034429295.1 of Chloroflexaceae bacterium. Lineage (GTDB taxonomy): Bacteria > Chloroflexota > Chloroflexia > Chloroflexales > Chloroflexaceae > OHK40. Next base: position 1,645 of record DAOUGF010000182.1, on the reverse strand, counting down.
TGGCGGCGCAGGCGTAGAAGGCTGCCGTGGCGACGAAGAGCGGGCCGAAGCCGTAGCTTTGCTGCACCATGACGCTCACGTTGGGCCCGACCACGTAGCCCACGGCGAAGGACCCGTTGATCAGCCCGATCACGATCGGCCGGGCGGCCTCGGGGCTGCGCTCCATCGCATAGGCGTCGTAGAGCGGCGAGGCCATGTTCATCAGCGCGCCGCGCAGCAGGGCGATGGTGACGGCGAGCCAGAGCGCCGGCGCCAGCCCGAGTAGCAGCAGGCAGGGGATGGCCAGGGCCTGGGTGAGCACCACACTGCCCATCTTGCCTAGCCGCCGCGAGAGCAGCGGCGCCGCGAGCGTGGCCGCCCCTGTGGCGATGCCGATCGCCGCGAAGATCAGACCGAGAACCTCGTCGGACGCGCCGAAGCGCCGCCGGAAGTAGATGTTCAGGAAGGGGATCAGCAGCGCCGCGCCGCAGCTGATCAGCAGGGGCGAGACCATAAACGGGATGGCGCGGCGGGCGTGGCCGAAGAGCTCGATCAGCGACGACCAACCACTAACGACAAACCGCCGGCCCACACTGGCAGCCGGGCTGCTCTCGCCGGTCGCCGGTTCCCGGTCGTCGGTCGTCGGTCGTCGGTCGTCGGTTAGTGGTTGCCGGTCGTCGGTCGCCGGTCGCCGGTTGTTCAGGAGCAGCAGGGGCAGCGCCGCCAGGGCCGTGCAGGCGGCGGCCACGACGAAAGTGGCGCGGTAGGCGCCCGCGCTCTCAGGGGTGAGCTCGAAGAGCGCCGCGGCGAGGCCAGGCACGAACCCGCCCACGAGGTTGCCGAGACCGGCCACGCCGATATTGAGCCCGGCGTTGAGCGAGAAGAGCAGGTCCCGCTCCTCAGGCCCGCTATGGCGCATCATGAAGGGGGCTGCGCTCACCTGGAATAGTACCGAGGCTGGCCCGCCCAGGGCCGCGGCGACCAGCAGCGGCAGCGGCCCGGCCCCCACGGCGGTGCCGAGCAGCGAGGTGGCCGCCAGCAGCGCGCCCGCCACCAGGGCAGGTCCTGGCCCGATGCGGCTCACCAGCCACCAGATCGGCAGGCTGCTCAGGCCGGCCACCAGCACCGGCACGCTGTTCAGCAGGCCGAGTAGCGGGAACTCGCCCGCCAGCGGCAGGGCCAGGTTCAGCTCATCGTAGCCCAGCGCCACGATCAGCAGATTGTAGAACAGGCTGCTGATCGCCAGCCCGAAGGTGAGCAGCGCGGCGTAGATCAGGTAGCGGCGGGCGGCGGGGCTCAGCTTGGCCATATCTGTCGCTCGGAACGTACGCCCTGTGGTCCTGTCGTACGGACTACTGACTACAGACTACGGACTACGCCGTACGGCCGTTAGGCCGGCACGATCCGCAGCTCGTGCTCATCCAGATCGGGACTGTGGCGGTATTGGAGCAGCTGCCGCGCCATATCAAGCCGGATGTCGCCGTCGGAGATATAGACCCGGCAGCCGTTGGGATACTGGAGGCGGGGCACAAAGATCTCGGTGGGCGCATCGACATCCGGGTCGTGGCGGAAGCGGTAGCGGAAGACGCGGCTCCGCACATCGAAGCGCATGCGCAGCGGCGTGCCCGCCGTGGCGATCGGGTAGGGCCGCACCACGGCCCGCAGG
>DAOUGF010000181.1:0-3514 GCA_034429295.1 Chloroflexaceae bacterium | reverse complement strand
CCTCGCGCTCCCCGCCAAAGGGGGCCTCGCCCCCTTTGGAAACCCCCAAAGCCGACGGCCGCCAGCGCCGAGACGTCATCGCTGCATGCCCCTCGGCGCCGAGAGCGGGAGCAGCAGTACTAGCGAGCCGTCAGCGCCGGACCTTGGCGTGCTGATCGGCTTGATGGTCCTCTTCTCCTTTAGAGGAGAGGTCAGAGATAACGCATCAGAACGCCAACCGGCTCTCCTCTCCCTTGCGAGGGAGAGGAGAGCCCCGCCAACGGCGGGGGAGAGTTTCCGTCCCGCCCGGTCAGCTTTGAAGGGCTTAGTCCGCCGCCACGGCAAGGTCGTTGGCCGCGGCGCCTGACGAGGGCATGGGCAGCACAGCGGGAGCCGTGCCGAGCTTACGGCCGAGGGCGTGGATGGTGTCGGCGACAATGGCGACGCAGCGGTCGGCCTCCTCCTTGGTGATGACGAGGGGCGGGGCGAGCTGGATCACCGGCTCGAGGCGGTCGTCGGCGCGGCAGATCAGGCCGCGTCGCTTGAGTTGCTCGGAGAGCCAGCCCATGAGCTTCTCCTCGCCGAGCGACTCGCGGGTGGCGCGGTCGCGCACAAGCTCGACGGCGAGGAAGAGGCCCATACCGCGGATCTCGCCGACGTTGGGGTGAGCGCCGACGGCGGCGTCGAGCTCGCGCCGCAGATAGTCGCCCATCACGCGGGAGCGCTCGGTGAGGCCCTCGCGCTCGATGATCGCGATATTGGCGAGGGCGGCGGCGCAGGAGGCCGCGTGGCCACCGAAGGTGATCCCGTGCATGAACTTATCGGCCTCGCGCTCGCTGACGAAGGGCTCAGCGATATGGGGGGCCACGATAGCGGCGCCGAGGGGTGCGTAACCACTGGTGATCGCCTTGGCGCAGGTGATAATATCGGGCCGCACGCCCATCTCGCTGGAGCCGAACCAGCCGCCCACGCGGCCAAAGCCGCAGATCACCTCGTCGACGATAAAGACGACCCCGTAGTGGTCACAGATCTCGCGCACCCGCTGGAGATAGAGCGGGGGCGTGACAATCGCACCACCGGAGTTCTGCACTGGCTCCATGATCACGGCCGCGACGGTCTCCGGGCCCTCGAACTCGATCAGGCGCTCGACCTCGGCGGCGTAGCGCAGGGCGCAGTCATCGCCCACGCAGTCGCCGCCGCAGTACTGGCAGCGGTAGCTGTAGGGCAGTGGCACGTGGCGGGCGCCGGGGACGAGGGGGCCGAAACCGTTGCGGATATCGGTGACGCCGTTGACCGAGAGGGCGCCCATGCTGGTGCCGTGGTAGCTGCTGCGGCGGGCGATCACCTTGGTGCGATCGGCGAAGCCACGCCGGCGCTGGTAGGCCTTGGCGATCTTCAGGGCACTCTCGACGGCGTCGGAGCCGCCGGTGGTGAGAAAGACACGGGACTGAGGGCCGGTGGGGGCGAGGGCAGCGAGCTTTGCGGAGAGGTCGATCAGGGGGAGGCTTGGGAAGCTGAAGGGCGAGACGTACGCGATCTCGGCCAGCTGGGCCGTCATCGCGGCGATAATCTCCTGGCGGCCGTAGCCGACATTGACCGTGAAGAGACCGGAAAGCCCGTCGATATATTCGGTACCCTCCTGGTCCCATACGCGCGACCCCGCTCCACGGACGAGCACGGTGGGCCGCGCGCCAATACTGGCCATGTGCCCCATCTGGAAGAAGTGTAACCAGACGTTCTGGGCGAGCGCCGCTTGCTGCGGCTCAGTGAGCGTAACCATATAAACTCCATGATAGGTCCGCTACCGTGGACACGACGCGCCGGTGATGGCGCGGCTGCGTCGCCGCAGCGAGCATTCCAGGTGTCCACATCGTAGGCACAGTGCCCCGACCCTGGCGCGGACGAGGTTGCAGGGCTGCGCGCCCTCGGGCGCGTCGGCGACTCGCTCGGCCCTGACGCGGGCGAGTCGCTGCGGGTATCAACCTTTCAACTGGCGGTCCTTTCCGTTCTGAATGCGAGAACACGGCGCGAGATACAGCGGCGCCGGAGGGGCTGGCTGGCGCCATCCATCCGGCGTGGGGGCTGCTCGCGGGGGCTAATTATCGACGAGGCGCATCACGCGGAAGGGCTCGGCGTAGGCGTAACCGTGGGGGGCGCCCGCCTCGGCGCCCCACTTGCGGACCCACTCCTCTACCTCGGGGCCAACCTGGGAACGGTGGCAGAGGATCGCGGCGATCTTACGGTCGATCGTGGCGCTGATATCGACGACGGTGTCGGGGGCAAGGGAGATGTCGAGGTAGAGCTCGGAAACGCGGTGGGGCTCGTACCCCTCGCTCAGTAGCTCGGGGAAGATCGGGCGCGTCTCGGCGCTGGGGAAGACAGCGTAGAGGGTCGCCTCGCCGGCGGCGCGATGGTCGGGGTGGTTGATGTAGTTGTTGCCGAAGTAGTAGGTGGCCGGGTCTTGGCAGACAACGCGGAAGGGCCTCACCTCGCGGATGAGGCGGGTGAGCTCGCGGCGGAGCTCGAGGGAGGGCTGGAGCACGCCATCGGGGTAGCCGAGGAAGCGGACATCCTCAACGCCGACGATGGCGGCGGCCGCAAGCTGCTCCTGGCGGCGGGTGGCGATGAGGGCCGACAGGTCGGCGCCGGGCTCATTGGAGCCGGCGGAGCCGTCGGTGATGATACAGTAGACAACATGGTGGCCCTCGTCCGTCCAGCGGGCGACGGAGCCGGCCAGGCCGAACTCGATGTCGTCGGGGTGGGCGGCGACAACGAGGATGGTGTGCGAGGGTTGGTGCGGGTCCATACGGCCTTTACAGGATTGCTGCGGCTGCTTCTAGTCTACCCGATGGGGTGGGGGGATGTCTAGGGGGTTTGGATCGCGAAAGACGCGAAATGGCGCGAAAAACGCGAAACGAAAGCGCGAAGGCGCGAAAGGGAAGACGCGAAAGGGAAGACGCGAAAGAGATAAGATACATGGCACGGCTTCTGCTGCATCCAACCCGGTACGCCTGCGCTGCCTACGGACCCGATATACCCGCGCTGCCTACGGAACACCGGAGTGGCTTCCACCCGACTGCACAAGGAGTGTGCCGATGCGACGCCTGGCTCTCCTGCTGCTGGCGCTGCTCGCCGCGGCCTTCGTCGCGCCCGCCGCGAACGCCCAGCGCACGAACATGGTCCGCGTGATGCACGCCTCGCCCGACGGCCCGGCCGTGGATGTTTATGTGGACGGGCGGGCCGCGCTCACGGATCTGGCATTCTTCGCCTACTCCGACTATCTGGCGCTGCCGGACGGGACTTACGACATCGCGGTGACGCCCGCCGGCACCCCGATCAGCGAGGCGGTGCTCGCCGGACCCCTCCAGGTGAGCGGCGGCTACGCCGGAACGCTTGCCATCATCAACTTCGTCGATGCCATCGAGGCGGTGCTCTACGAGGATACTATCGACCCGGTGCCGGCGGGTAAGGCCCGCGTGCGCGTGATCCACGCCAGCCCCAATGCCCCCGCGGTTGATGTGAAGCTGGCCGGCAC
>DAOUGF010000180.1:0-2990 GCA_034429295.1 Chloroflexaceae bacterium | reverse complement strand
GAGCAGGTGATCAGCCAGCGATGAGCCGGTCGATAGGCGCCATCCCTCCGCGGTGAGACTCTGGCTGCTGCTCTATGGAAAGCCACAGAAATCCTTCGTCAGATCCGCAAGGCCGAAGCATCCCTTCGGCGAATGCTTCGGCCCTATGTTCCGAGCGACAGATGTGGTTCTCTATTAGCCAGCGCCGGCCTCAGAGCGCGGCCTATCGATCCGCAGCGCGGTGAGGATCGCGCCGACCGCGACGACCGCCATCAACGGGAACTGAATGAGCAGACCTGCGCCAACCGCCTGCTCGCCAAATGCGCCGACGATCGCGCCGCCCATGGCTGTGCCCAAGGAGACGCCGAGCTGATTGGCGAGCTGGATCGCGGCCGCTGCGCTGCCCTCCTGGCCCGGCTTGGCCGACTCCAGCGCCACCAGAGAGAGGGTCGAGAACGCCAGACCGATCCCGAGCCCGGACACAGCCCAGCCTACAGTCGCCAGGATCGCCGGCACAGCCGGGGCGATCACGCTCGTCACGACGAGGATGCCGAACGCCACCAGCAGCAGCCCGGTGGCCACCATCCGGCTGCGCCGCACCCGCGTAGCGAGCCTGGCCTGCACCCAGGAGCCGGTCGTCCAGGTGATGGTGGCCGCCGTCAGCGCCAGCCCGGCCAGCGCCGCCGTCTGCCCGCGGAGGGCGACCAGGGCGAGGGGGATGAAGGCGTCAACGCCGAAGAAGGCCAGATTCAACAGGCCGGCGGTGGCCACGGCGGCGGGCAGGCCCCGGCGGGCCAACAGGGAGCCGGCCGGGAGCAACTGGAGGAGCGCCGCCACGGCGATCGCCACTCCTCCAACGATCAGGAGGGCGGCGATGGGTTGCGGCAGCGGGCCGAGGCCCGTCTGGGCCAGCCCCACCCCGATGGCTAGCGCGATGGCGATGCCGGCGCGCCGCCACTGCGGCCCGCCCTGAGGGCTGCCGCCGATGCGTCGCAAGGCCGGCCAGGCGAACAGCGCGGCAAGGGGCATCAGCGGGGCGAGGCCGAGAAAGACCCAGCGCCAACCGACGAGCTCCGCCACCAGCCCGCTGAGCGCCGGGCCGATCAGGCCGGGCACCACCCAGGCGCTCGAGATGATCGCCAGCATCTGCGGCCGCGTCGCCTCAGGGTAGCCGCGGCCGATCGCCACATAGGCGACCGAGGAAACGAAGCCGCCGCCGAGGCCCTGCACGGCCCGCCCGACGATCACCACCGGCATGCTCGGCGCAAGCCCCGCCACGATCAGGCCGAGGGTGAACAGTGCCACGCCGGTCAGGAATGGCCCGGCTGGGCCCTGCCGATCGGCGGCGCCGCCGGCGATGGTGATGCCGACCAAGTTGGCCAGCATAAAGGCGCTGAAGGCCCATCCGTACAGCCCTAAGCCGCCAAGCTCGGCCACGGTGGCAGGCATGATCGTCGCCACCGCGAGGGCCTCGAACGCTGCGCCGGCGATCGTCAGCACCAGACCGACGGTCAGCCAGCGCCGCCCCACCGCCCAGACGCCTCCTTGCGCGGCCGGCGCGGCGGGTGTCAATTGTGTCTCGGTCATGAACCTCTATCTCTTCACCGATGCGGGCCGCAGGAAAGGGTTACGAGCCCTCCGCCCGCCAGGATGCGGCCGACGGCTGCCCCGCCTTATACCTTCTACTAACATCTCTGCGGCAATCCGCCGCGGCGACGCACTATGTAATACGCAATCCTTCGACGAACTTCAGGCGTCGCGTAATGCTTCGCAAGTACAACATTACCACAAGAGAGTTGCTGGATGGGATCACAAACGACAGACGACCGACGACCGCCCGCAGCCTGCCCGACCGTGGCCTATGGTCTGAGGTCGGCCCTCACCCATCCTCCAACCCACTTCCGAACTGCACAACTAGCCCTCGATCAACAGCGAGCTTGTGTAGAGCACGATAGCCCGGCGCGCCTGCGGGTGCAGCAGCGGCCAGAGCCGGGTAAGCTGTTCCAGGAGCGGGTCGCCGGAGCTCGCCAAGTCGCCGCCGGGTGATGCGGCCAGCGTTGGCGCTGGACCTGCAACCGGCTCCGGCACCTTCGTAGCAGGCGTCGCCCGTGGCCGCCCTCGCCGCCGCGGCGCCTCGGCTGTCACCGCTGGCTCAGCCTCTTCTGTCACGGGCGTCGCCCGTGGCCGCCCTCGCCGCCGCGGTGCCTCTGCCATCACAGGCGCGGCCTCGGCCGCTTCTGCCACCGGCGTCGCTCGCGGTCGCCCTCGCCCCCGCCGCGGCGCCTCAGCTGTCACCGCCGGCTCAAGCGGTGCTGCCTCGGCTGGTGCCGCTTCCTCTGCCGGCGCATCAGCCGTCACCGCTGACGCAACCGGAGGCACTTCAACGAGAGTCGCCTCAGCTGCCGGCACCTCATCGGCCATCTGACCATCCGCCAATGGCGCAGGTGTCGCCCGTGGTCGCCCCCGTCGCCGCGGCGTTTCAGCCGTCACAGGCGCGGTCTCGACCTCTTTTGCCGCAGGCGTCGCCCGTGGTCTCCCCCGTCGCCGCGGCGTTTCAGCCGTCACAGGCGCGGTCTCGTCCTCTTCTGCCGCAGCTGTCGCTCGCGGTCGCCCTCGTCGCCGCGGCGCCTCGGCCGTCACCGCCGGCTCAGCCGGAGGCGCTTCAACGAAAGTTGCCTCTTCTGCCGCAGGCGTCGCCCGTGCCCGCCCTCGTCGCCGCGGCGCCTCTGCTGCAACTGCCGGCTCGGCCGGAGCGGGTCGCGACGCGTTGCGCGCCCTGGTACGAGCGGGCCGTGGCGCCACCACTGCTGACTCATCGGCGGACGCCGGCCCATTGGCGTAGCCATCCTCGGCGGGGATCAGAGCAGCTCGCAGCTCGCCAATAATACCGTCATCCACGCCCCGTACCTTCCCCACCGCGCCGCCATTCGGGCGCTGCAACTCGGCGATAAACGCCTCATTCGACATGCCCGCTAATGGCCGCGCGCCGTTGATGTAGCCGCCGGGATCGT
>DAOUGF010000179.1:0-2099 GCA_034429295.1 Chloroflexaceae bacterium | reverse complement strand
GTCGAAGCGCCTCACGAGATCGGCGGCCAGGTCAGGTGCGATCATAAATCCCCCTCTCAGATGCCCCGGCTGCCCGCGCACAAGGGCTATGGGGCCATGATAGCGGCGAGAAAGAGACAGTTTTTAACATTTGCCTCAAAAAAGGCCCCAGATGATGTACAATTGCCTTACACTGTTGAAGCATCAGATCTGTGCGACCCCGGCCCCAAGCGGCGATGGCCCTCGGCAGATGCCGAGCAGCCCAAAGGAGGTGGCTCCGCTATGGCAGTGAAGTTCAGCCAGCACGTAGACATTGATGCTCCCCCTGACACAGTCTGGTCGCTGCTCAGCGATGTAGGGAAGTGGCCGCTCTGGTTCCCGCAGATGGAGCAGATCAGCGGCTTGAGCGCGCTGCAGGCGGGCGCCAACTTCCAGTGGCGCCACGGCAACGAGAGCGGCACGGGCAGCATTCTCAGGGTAGATGAGGCCAGCGATACGATTGTGATCGAGACGCGGGTGGGCGATGATCAGCGCACCCACACCTTCGACGTGGATCGGAAGGGCGGCTTTCTCGGCATGGGCGGCAACGACTCGCGCGTGCGCTATACGCTCGAGTACGACCCGCCGGGCGGGATGATCGGCGATTTCGTGGCGAGCGGCAACCCCGCCGATGCGCTGCGGGTGAAGGGAACGCTCCAGAAGATCCGGGAGCTTGCCGAGGCGATGAGCGGCAAGCGCTAGCTAAGGAGGGATCGCGATGGTGGGCTTCCTGCTCTGGCTCCTCATGGGTCTGATCGTCGGCGCGATCACGGGCTTCCTGATGAAGACGAACTACCCCTGGTACGTGGACATCCTGCTTGGCCTGGTAGGGGCCGCCGTGGGTGGCTGGCTCAGCTCGCTCCTGCTAGGCGTCGATCTGACGTCCGGCTTTAATCTCACCTCCCTGATTACCGCCGTGATCGGCGCCGTGATCGTGGTGGCGATCGCCCGGATGCTCCTGCGCGGGCGCTCGGCGCTTTAGTGCCCGTACAGCGTAATCCGTAGTCCGCTATCCGTATCGCGACGGCTTTCTGACGCCAATTGGCAGTGCTTCCAAGAAGCCTGCCAGATCATGTACTAGGCTCGGGGCTGGCCGCCCCAACGATCCTCCTGGTTGTGTGGGTTTCGACCCGCCCGCCGGGAGGATTTTTGTTGCCCACGCCGGGCGATCATGTGGCGGCACGGAACCTGCACTCTCCACGCCGTCCGGATACTCCGTCTCTCAATGATGCGAAAGGAGAAGCTCGTGAAGCTCAACACCCTCCGTGACCTCTATGTGGAGCAGTTGCAGGACCTCTACAGCGCCGAGACGCAGCTCGTCAAGGCTCTGCCCAAGATGGCCAAGGCGGCGTCCAACCCTCAGCTCAAGCAGGCCTTCGAGCAGCATCTGTCCCAGACCGAGCAGCATGTGGAGCGGCTGGAGCAGATCTTCAGCGGGCTCAACAAGAAGCCCGGCGGCCACACCTGTAAGGGCATGGCCGGTCTGATCACCGAAGGCGAGGAGATGATCAAGATGAAGGGCGATGAGGCCGCGATCGACGCTGGCCTGATCGCCGCGGCCCAGCGGGTCGAGCACTACGAGATCGCCGGCTACGGCTGTGTGCAGACCTACGCCACCCAGCTGGGCGAGCAGCAGGCCGCGCGGCTGCTCCAGCAGACCCTCGACGAGGAGGGAACCACCGATAAGAAGCTCACCAAGCTCGCCGAGCAGGTGATCAATATCGAGGCGGAGCGGTAAGCCAGCGAACGACTGACGACCGACCACCGTGGAAGGGGTCGGTCGTCGGCTTTTTGGCTCAGCGCCTCACCTCCAATATACCCTTGGGCAGCGAAGCTGTCGGGCAGGTGGCGTCAAGCGGGTAGTGCCGCTCCCGCTCTCGGCGCCGAGGGGCATGCGTCGCCGGCCGCTCTCGCCTGGGAACGCAGTCGGCTTTGGGGTCCGGGGGCGAGGCCCCTGGCGCGGGGGGCGTCGGGGGGCGCGCGTGCGCCCCCTGACAAATCAAGCGGGGCGCGGGGCGGCAGCACCCGCAACAGGCGAGCGAGCGCCCTGCAGAGCTAAGGGCGAAGGCGCTCACATCGTG
>DAOUGF010000178.1:0-6104 GCA_034429295.1 Chloroflexaceae bacterium | reverse complement strand
GAGCCAGGGGCCGAAGCCCGCCGTGGCTTCCAGCAGCGTGCCGCCGCCCACCGGGCCGCTGGCGATCACGTCGCCGGGGTAGAGGGTAGTGTCGCGGCTGGCGTGCGCCAGCAGCTCGGCGAAGGGGTAGAATTGGCCGGCCGAGCTACTACGGGAGCGCTCCACGCCGTTCACGCGGGCCGTCAGCATCAGGCTCAGGCGGCCATCGTCGTCGGCGTAGATCTCGAGCTCGTCGGGGGTGACGAGCCAGGGGCCGATAGAGGTGGCAAAGTCGCGTGACTTGGCAGGCCCAACGCCGAGCTCCTGCTCCAACTCCTCGGCGTCGCGGTTGATCCAGGTGTTGGCGATCAGGTAGCCGGCGATAGCGGCGGGCGCCTCGTCGGGCGTGAGGTCGCGGCTGGTGCGGCCGACCACGCAGGCTAAGCCGAGGCCATAATCGAGCGCCTCGCCCTGCGGCAGCGGCACGGCCGCGTCGGGGCCGAAAATGGCGCCATGATTGGCGAAGCTGAAGCTGGGGCCGCGATACCAGGCGCCGGGGAGTGCACGAGAGCGCAGGGTACGGGTAGCGATGGCGTGCTCCTCGAAGCTCTCGTAGACCCGCAGGCTGGCCGGGCGGGGCAGCGGCGCAAGCAGGCGCACCTGGCTGAGCGGCAGCAGCATGGCGGCGCCGCCGATCGAGAGGCTGCCGGCGAGCTCGCCGCTCTCCTCCGCGTAGCCTAACTCGTCCAGCTCGAAACCACTGAGCTCGGGCTCCTGGCCGACCATTTGGGCAACGGCGGTCACCAGGTCGGCGGCGGTATCGAGGCTCACCTCCTCCTGATCGCCTCGCAGCAAGCTGAGCAGATCCCAGCGCAGACCCTCGGCCTCCTCGATCACGAAAGGAGCGGCCGCCGCCAAGTCGATCACGGCCTCGCCGAGCAGCGCGCCCGCGCGGGGCTCGCCGTCGGGCGGCACGAAGGTGACAAGTTTCATGGATGCTCCCGGTATCCGTGTTGTACCAGGGCATTATAGCGAGGACAAGGTGACAAGGTGACAAGGTGACGCCTATCGGCACCGTCAGGACGTCACCTTGTCACCTTGTCCCCTAGCCGACGAGCGGAGCGAGGAAGGCGGTCACCGTGTCGCCGAGCAAGCCCAGCACGCGAGGCTAGAGGTTCCCCCGCTTCGCCTGCTCGCGCTCGATCGCCTCGAAGAGCGCTTTGAAGTTGCCCTTGCCGAAGCCGCGGCTGCCCTTGCGCTGGATGATCTCAATAAAGAGGGTGGGCCGGTCCTGCATCGGCTGGCTGAAGATCTGCAGCAGATAGCCCTCCTCGTCGCGATCCACGAGGATGCCCCGCTCCTGGAGTTGCTGGCGGCTCTCGTCGATCTGGCCGACGCGACTCTCGAGGTCGTCGTAGTAGGAGGGCGGCACGCTGATGAAGGGGATGCCCGCGGAGCGCAGCGCATCCACGGTGGCGCAGATATCGCCGGTGGCGAGAGCGATATGCTGCACGCCGGGGCCGCCGTAGTACTCCAGGAACTCTTCGATCTGGCTCTTCCTGCGGCCCTCTGCCGGCTCGTTGATCGGGAACTTGATCTTGCCGCTGCCGTTCTGCATCACCTTCGACATCAGCGCCGAGTACTCGGTGGAGATGTCCTGGTCGTCGAAGTGGATCAGCTGCTTGAAGCCGAGCACGTCGCGGTAGTAGTTGACCCAAGCCTCCATCTTGCCGAGCTCGACATTGCCGACGATGTGGTCGATCGCGGCGATACCGGTCTCGGGCACCGGCGGGCGCTCCTCGATGGCACGGAAGCCGGGCATGAACGGCCCCTCGTAGCCGTCGCGCTCGATGAAGCTGTGGATGGTGTCGCCGTAGGCACGGATCGAGGCCTTCACCACGCGGCCGTGCTTGTCCTCAAGGACGGTCGGCTCCTGGGCGCTCTCGGCGCCGTTGCGCAGGGCGGCCTCGTAGGCGGCGGCGGCGTCGCGCACGCGCAGGGCGATATCCTTCACGCCGTCGCCGTGGCGGGCGATATGGGCGCCGATCGGATGGTCCGGCGTGAGCGGGGCGGTGAGCAGGAAGCGCACATTGCGCCGCTGCAGCACGTAGCTCGCCCGGTCGCGCACGCCCGTCTCAAGGCCAGCGTAGGCCACAGGGGTCAGGCCCAAGGTGGTGCGGTAGAAGTGGGCGGCCTGGCGGGCGTTGCTGACGTAGAACTCGACGTAGTCGATGCCGAAGAGGTCCAAGGGGTCGGGGGTCGACGTCATTGTCGTACTCCTTCTGTTGTCCGTATCCCGTAGTCCGTCATCCACACCGGCCGGGAGCCTCACCTACAAACGACGGACTGCGAGCTACGGTTGTACGGGTTCTCCTCGCGACCAGAGGCCCTCGAAGGCGATGGTGAGGGTCTGGGCGAGACCGGGATGGGTGACACAGAGGGCGGTGAGGCTGGGCGTGCCAGTGACGGGGTCCTGGAGCGAGAGCAGGGCGGCGCGGCCGTCGTAGAGGTTGCACTTGATCGGTAGGCTCTCGATGACGCGGGCCTCCTGGCCCCAACGCTGGAATTGGGCAACCCACTCGGCGAGCTCTGGGTCGTCGAGCAGGGCCCGCTCGTAGAGGGCGCGGTAGCGCACGCCTCGCTCGCGGGGCACCTTGACCTCGGCGAAGTTCTCTTCGCGGCCGCCGACGAGGGGCGCCTTGAAGAGCACGCAGATCTCGCGCTCGGCAGCCTGGGCGAGCTGCACAGCCCGCTCAGCAACGCGGCGCCGGTCGAGGAGCACATCCACGTAGTCGAGCGGGTCGGCCATGTCGCTGCCGGCGGCGAAGGCGGGCGCCAAGGCCTCCACAAGAGCGGCGGCCTGGCCGCGCATACGCTCCTGCTCGCTCTCGAACTGCCGGCGGCGCTCGTCGAGGAGGGCCGGCAGGGCGACGGCCGGGTCCACGGCGTAGTAGTGGCGCTGGCCGCCCGCGTGGCGCTCGACGCAGAGGCCGCGGGCGCTGAGCGCGGCCAACACATCGTAGATGCGCTGCCGCGGCACGCCGGCGTAGGCCGCCACCTGGGCAGGCGTGTAGCCCCGCCGCCCCAGCAGCGAGAGGTAGGCCGTGGCCTCGTAGCGCGTGAGGCCGAGGTTGATCAGCTGGTCGATCTGCAGCTCGCTGTCCAGATGCATTATTTGTGCGGTTTGTCACCACTAATGAGTGGTGGCATGATACGAGAGCGCGGGGGCGCTGTCAAGAGTAGCGAGCGTCGTACCGGCGCCCGCGGCGGTGCGCTGTCGCCCCGCACCCCCGACCCAGGAGGCCAGCGCTGGCCCTCCTGGACCTCCCGCGCCAGGGGACGCTGTCCCCTGGACCCCTAAACCCGACGGCCGCCTCAATCCGCATACCATCGCTACATGCCCCTCTGCGCCGAGAGCGGGCGTTGCGTTCCCAGCCCCATGCCCGCTGCCGGCCACAGCATCCGCCGGCCCACTCGTTTCGCGTCTTCTCTTTCGCGCCTTCGCGCCTTCGTTTCGTGTTTTTCTTCCCGTTTCGCGTCATTCGCGATCCAAATCTCCTCACGCCCGGCGCTACCGCCCCGAGCCGCCGGGACGCGGGGCCACGCCCCGAGCCGCCGGGGCGTTGGGATGCGGAGGCAGCACCGCGCAGGCGGTGAAGGCCTCACCGCCGCGGCGGTGCGCCATTTTGCCACGGCTGCCGCGGAGCGAGTATACTATCGGCGATACCCCGCCGGCCCAACTCAAGGAGACGTCCCATGCCCGACATCCCCTTCGGCGACGTCTGGCTCGCCCCGCTCACACCGCGCACGTTTCTGGCCCGTAGCGCCCGCGTCTTCCCCGAGCGCACGGCGGTGATCTACGGCAGACGGCAGATGAGCTACCGGCAGTTCGACGAGCGGGTGCGTCGCCTCGCCGCCGCCCTGCGGGATCTCGGCGTGGAGCACGGCGACCGGGTGGCCTTCCTCTGCCCCAACACCCCGCCGCTGCTAGAGGCCCACTTCGCCGTGCCCTTCCTCGGCGCGGTGCTGGTGGCGATCAACACCCGCCTCAGCAGCGACGAGATCGGCTACATCCTCGACCACTCCGGCGCGAAGGTGGTGTGCGTGGACAGCGAGCTCGCCCACCTCGTCGCCCCGCACCTCGCACAGCTTCCCGAACTGCGGGCCGCCGTCACCATCGTCGATGGGCAGGCCGGCTCCCCCGGCCAGCGCCTCGACGGCCCCGAGTACGAGGCGCTCCTCGCCGCCGCCGAGCCCCTCACTTGGGATGAGGCACCGGCGATCGAGGAGACCGACACCCTCAGCATCAACTACACCAGCGGCACCACCGGCCGCCCCAAGGGCGTGATGTACTCCCACCGCGGCGGCGCGCTCAACGCCATCGGCGAGGTGCTCCAGACCGGCCTGAACAGCCGCAGCGTCTACCTCTGGACGCTGCCGATGTTCCACTGCAACGGCTGGTGCTTCCCCTGGGCTGTCACGGCCATGGGCGGAACCCACGTCTGCATGCGCCGCTTCGAGCCCTCAACGACGATCAGCCTGATCAACGAGCTGGGCGTGACCCACTTCTGCGCCGCGCCCACCGTGCTGATCATGCTGCTCAACAGTCCCGCCATCTCGCAACTCAAACTGAAGGCACCCCTGCACATCGTCACCGCGGCGGCGCCGCCGTCGCCCACCGTGCTCGCCGCCGTCGAGGCCCTCGGCGCCACGATCACCCACGTCTACGGGCTCACCGAGACCTACGGCCCCCACACGGTCTGCGAGTGGCACCCCGAGTGGGACGGGCTGCCGGCCGAGCAGCGGGCGCGGCTCAAGGCGCGACAGGGCGTCCCGTACATCCACGCCGTCGAGCTGCGAGTGGTGGACGACGAGATGCGGGACGTGCCCGCCGACGGCACCACCCTCGGCGAGGTGGTGATGCGCGGCAACAACCTGATGAAGGGCTACTATCGCCAGGAGGAAGCCACCGCTCAGGCCTTCCGCGGCGGCTGGTTCCACAGCGGCGACATGGGCGTGATGCATCCCGACGGCTACATCGAGCTGCGGGACCGCGCCAAGGACATTATCATCTCCGGCGGCGAGAACATCTCCACCATCGAGGTCGAGCAGGCGATCTACCAGCATCCGGCGGTGCTGGAGGCGGCCGTAGTGGCCCGCCCCGACGAGCTCTGGGGCGAAGTGCCGGTGGCCTTCGTCACGCTGAAGGCTGGCCAGGAGCTCACGGAGGAGGAGCTGATCGCCTTCTGCCGCGAGCGGCTCGCCGGCTACAAGTGCCCCAAGGCGATTTTCTTCGGCGAGCTGCCGAAGACCTCAACCGGCAAGATCCAGAAGTTCAAGCTGCGGGAGCGCTTCTGGGCGGGGAGAGATCGCGGGATCAATTAGCATCAGACGGGCGACGCGGTGAGCGGCCGATCCCACCGCCCTGTCGCCTTGTCACCTTGTCGCTCCATCCTCGAGCGACCGAAGGGAGCGAGCATGTCCCAGTTCGACCGGCAGTTCGGCTTTAATACGCTGGCGCTCCACGCGGGGCAGCGGCCCGACCCGGCCACGGGCGCCAGGGCGGTGCCGATCTATCAGACCAGTTCATACGTCTTCGACGACCCCGACCACGCGGCAGCACTCTTCAACCTGCAGCGGCTCGGCCACATCTACACGCGCATCTCCAACCCCACCACGGCGGTGCTGGAAGAGCGCATGGCAGCGCTCGAAGGCGGCGTGGGCGCCCTAGCGGTGAGCAGCGGGCAGGCGGCCCAGCTCGTGGTCTTCGCCAGCCTGTGCGAGGCCGGCGACGAGATCGTGGCGGCCAGCACGCTCTACGGCGGCACCTACACCCAACTCGACGTGAGCATGCGCCGCTTCGGCATCAACACGGTCTTTGTGGATGCGGACGACCCGGAGGCGTTCAGGAGGGCAATCACGCCGCGCACACGGCTGCTCTACGGCGAGACGATCGGCAACCCGCGGATCAACCCGCTCGACATCTCAGCTATAGCCGAGGTGGCCCACGAGCACAACCTCCCGCTAGTGATCGACAACACCTTCGCCACGCCCTATCTCTGCCGCCCGATCGAGCATGGCGCCGATATCGTCGTCCACTCGGCCACCAAGTTCCTCGGCGGCCA
>DAOUGF010000177.1:0-5520 GCA_034429295.1 Chloroflexaceae bacterium | reverse complement strand
GGGCCAGCAGCGGGCGGCGCTGGAACAGCCCAGCGAGGTCGTCGATGTTCCAGGCGGCCTCGCCCCGCTGCTCCAGGGCGACCACCACGCCGAAGGCGCCGAGATTGGTGAGGGCGTAGGCCAGCAGGTAGAAGAGGAAGGAGTCGGCGCCGAGCTCGCCGGCCACCATAACGCCCAGCAGGATGTAGCCGGCGTGGCCGATGCTGGAGTAGGCCAGCATACGCTTCACGTTGTTCTGGCCGAGGGCGCCCAGGTTGCCGACGACCATCGTGATCGCCGCCAGCGCGGCCAGCACCGGCAGCCAGTAGGCCCGCGCATCGGCCAGGGCGTAGGTCACGATCCGCAGCAGCGCCGCCAGCGCCGCGCCCTTCGTGCCCACGCTCATAAACGCGGCCACCGGGGTGGGCGAGCCCACATAGACGTCGGGCGTCCACATGTGGAAGGGCACCAGGGCGATCTTGAAGCCGAAGGCGACCAGGATGAGACCGGCGCCGCTCAGCAGCAGCGTCTGATCCTCGGCCACGAAGGTCTGCCGGCCCAGATACTCGGCGATCGCGCCCAGGTTCGTGCTCCCTGTGGCCCCATACACCAGCGCGATCCCGTAGACGAAGAAGCCTGCGGCGAAGGAGCCGAGCAGCAGGTACTTCATCGCCGCCTCCTCGGAGGTGAGGCGGGGATAGGCGAAGCCGGTGAGGATGTATAGCGTGATCGAGAGCGCCTCGATGCCCAGGAAGAGCACGATCAGGTCGGTGCCCTGGGAGAGCAGGATCATCCCGGCCACGGCGAACATGATCAGCGGATAGAACTCGCCCTGCTCCATCCCGTGGCGTGGCAGATACTCTAGCGCCATCGCGCAGGCCATCGCGCCGACGATCAGGAAGATCCAGGTGAGCGCGAGGCTGAAGCGGTCGAGCACCAGCATATCGCTGAAGGTGCTCCCCGTCATGTTCCAGAGCGGCAGCCCCACCAGGCCCGCCACCAGCAGCCCGGCGATCGCCAGGTAGCCTGTGATCCGCTTGTTGCCCTCGGGGATGGCGAACACATCGATCAGCAGCAGCACGGCGGCCCACCCCACCACCGTGAGTAGCGGGGCGATCAGCGTGAGGTTCACCGGCGGTAACGAAATCTGTTCCATGTCTGTAGTCCGTAGTTCGTAGTCCGTAGTCCGTAGTTCCGAGCTCTATCGTCCGCGGCGGGCCGCTGCCCGCTGTACGGACTACGCTTGTACGGTTTCTAGCGCGTCGCCACCAGGATGAACCCCAGCACCAGCAGCACGCCCACGGTGAAGACCAGGGCATACGTGCGGACATAGCCGCTCTGCAGCCTGCGCACGCCCGCGCCGATCCAGCCGAACAGCCGCGCTACCCCCATCACCAGCCCATCGATACCCTGCGGGTCGAAGACTCTGGCGAGAAAGCCCGCCAGCCGGCGGAAGGGCTGCACCACGACGCGGCTGTAGGCCGCATCCAGGTACCAGGCCTCCTCCATGCCATCCCAGATGTCGCCGGTCACCCGGTAGGCCGGATCCTTGCCGCCCACCTTCACTCTGGGGGCGGCGCGGTCGTAGATCCACCATCCCAGATAGCCCATGCCGACGGAGCCCGCGGTAGCGAGGGCGGCCATGAAGAGGTTGAAGCTGCTCGCCTCCTCACCCAGCACCGGGAAGAGCCAATCGCTGAGCCAGTGGAGCCATGGCAGGTTGATGATCCCGCCCACCACCGCGCCAACGGCCAGCACGATCAGCGGCACCGTCATCACCCGGCCACTCTCGTGGGCGTGGTAGCTCGGGTCGCGCTGCTGGCCGAAGAAGATCAGCGCCACCTGCCGGCCCATGTAGAGCGCCGTGAGCAGCGAGGTGAGGAAGAGGATGAACAGCTGGGGCCAGTGGTTGCCCGTCAGGGCGTGGGTCAGGATCTCGTCCTTCGACCAGAAGCCGGCCAGCGGTACGATGCCGGCCAGGGCCGCCGCGCCGATCGCGAAGCTCCAGAAGGTTGTGGGCATGGCCGTGCGCAGCCCGCCCATGCGGCGCATATCCTGGGTGTCGTTGGTGCCGTGGATCACCGAGCCGGCCGCGAGGAAGAGCAGCGCCTTGAAGAGGCCGTGGGTGAGCAGGTGGAAAATCGCGGCCACATAGGCGCCCATGCCGCAGGCCGCCACCATGAAGCCGAGCTGTGAGACCGTGGAGTAAGCCAGCACCCGCTTGATGTCCCACTGGGCCAGGGCGGCGGTGCCAGCGATCAGCGCCGTGAGCGCGCCGATCCACATCACCCAGCCCTGGGTGGTGAGCGACGCCTGGAAGATCGCCTCGTTGCGGGCCATCATATAGACGCCGGCGGTGACCATGGTGGCCGCGTGGATGAGCGCCGAGACCGGGGTGGGGCCGGCCATGGCGTCGGGTAGCCAGACGAAGAGTGGGAGCTGGGCGCTCTTGCCGGTGGCGCCGATCAGCAGCAGGAAGGTGATCAGCGTGGCGACGCCCACCGGCTGCCAGCTGGGGCCCACAGTCTGGCCCATGATCTCGATGCTGCGCTCCAGGAAGCCGGGCTGACTCACACCGCCGGCCTCCACTGGGTAGAAGTTGAGCGTGCCGAAGTAGTTGAAGACCGCTAGCATGCCCAGGATGAAGGCCGCGTCGCCGATGCGGTTCACCACGAAGGCCTTCACCGCGGCCTCACCCGCAACCCGCCGCTCGAACCAGTGGCCGATCAGCAGGAAGGAGCAGAGGCCCACGCCCTCCCAGCCGAGGAAGAGCACCAGCAGGTTGTTGCCCATCACCAGGAGCAGCATCATGGTGATGAAGAGGTTCAGGTAGGCGAAGTAGCGCACCACCCGCTGGTCGCCGTGCATATAGCCGATCGAGTAGATGTGAATCAGGCCCCCGACGCCCGTCACCAACAGGGCCATCACAGCCGTCAGCGGGTCGAGCATGATGCCGAAGGGCACCTGGAAGCTGCCGATGCTGATCCACTGCCAGGCCACGCTCATGATCCGCCGCTCCTCGGCGGGCAGGCCGGCGAGGCCGAACGTGGCCACCAGCGTCACCACGAAGGAGGCGACCACCATGGCGCTCGCCACAAGGCCGGCGGGGCGCTCGCTGCGGATGAGGAAGGCGTTCAGCAGGAAGCCGAGCAGCGGCAGGGCCGGAATGAGCCAGATGAGCAAGTCTAGCGATGCCATATCAACCCTTCAGGGTGCTCACCTCGTCCACGTCGGCCGTCTGCTTGGTGCGGAAGATCGCCACCAGCAGCGCCAGGCCCACCGCCACCTCGGCGGCAGCCACCGTGATCACGAAGAAGACAAGCACCTGCCCGTCCACGCCAAGCCGCTCGCGGGCGAAGGCCACCAGGGCCAGGTTCGCCGCGTTCAGCATCAGCTCCACCGACATAAACAGTACGATCGCGTTGCGCCGCACCAGCACGCCCAGCACGCCGATAGTAAACAGCGCCGCGCTCAGCAGGATGTAGTAGCTTGTGGGAACCATCTGTCGCCCTCCAGGCGCAATGCAAAATGCAAAAGTTACAATCCAAAAGCTACAGGCCTACATGCTGCATTCTGCATTCTGTACTACTCCTCGCTCGGCACCTTCACCCGCTGCCGCCCGCGCTGGTTCAGCACGACCACGCCGATCACGGCGATCAGCAGGATCACGCCGGTGATCTCAAAGGGCAGCAGATAGCTGGTGAAGAGCAGCTCGCCGAGCCGGGCCGGGTCGCCGAACTCGGCCGCCTCGGGGCTGGGGGGCGGGGCGAAGGTGGCGGCCCGCACCGCGCCGATGATCGCCACCGCCAGCAGGCCGGCGCCGAGCACAAAGGCGAGGGGCCGCTGCCAGGCGATGCGGTCGGGCGTGTCCTCCACTTGCTCGGCGCCCAGGAGCATCACCACGAAGAGGAAGAGCACCATGATCGCCCCGGCGTAGACCGTGAGCTGGATGGTGAAGAGGAAGGGCGACTGCAGCAGCAGGAAGAGCACCGCGATTGCGCCGAAGTTCATCAGCAGGAACAGTGCGCTGTGCACCGCGTTGCGGCTGACGATCATGGCGATGGCCCCGATCAGGGCAATAGCTGCCGTAACGAAGAAGAGCACAAAATCCATTATTCGCCTCTTACCGGGAGCGGGAGCCGAGAACCGGGCGCCTTCCTGGTTTCTGGCTCGTGCCACCTACAGGTCGATCTGGGCGGGCGGGCTCGGGGGGCGGCCGATCTGCTTGAGAATCGGCGGCGGGTCGCCGTGGCCCTGATCCTCCGGCACCAGCAGCATCTCCTTGGTGAAGATGGAGGTCCGCCGGTCGTAGAAGGAGAGCTCGTACTGATGCTCGAGGACGATCGCGTTGGTGGGGCAGGCGTCCTCGCAGTAGCCGCAGTAGATGCAGCGGAGCATATTGATCTCGTAGGTGGCCGCGTAGCGCTCGCCGTGGGAGACCGGGGCCTGAGGGTCGTTCTCAGCCGGTATGACGAGGATGGCGTCGGCGGGGCAGGCCGCGGCGCAGAGCGAGCAGCCGATGCAGCGCTCCTTGCCGTCGGCGAAGCGCTTCAGCTCGTGGCGGCCGCGGAAGCGCTCCCGAACCGGGCGCTTCACCTCGGGGTACTGCACCGTCACCGGCTGCTTGAACATGTAGCGCAGTGTGGTGCCGAGCCCCTTGAATAGCTCTCCGAGCATACTCTATACCTTCCCTTCGCGCTTTCGCGTCTTCACTTTCGCACTTTCGCGTTTCGCGTCTTCACTTAAGCGCTTCGCGCCACTTCGTTCCGAAGGTTCGAACCTTCGTTTCGCGTTTCTCGCTGTCTTTCGCGAATTTCGCGATCCAAACCCCTACCCCTGCGCCCGCCGGACGTCCTGCACATAGGTGACATTATCCACGGGTTTGGGCGCCGAGCTGAAGCTCGCGGCGATTGTGATGGTAATCAGGCCGAGGCCGAGCAGCACAAAGGAGGCGAGGCGCTCGCCTGGCACGAGCACGAACACCACCGCGGTGTAGACGATATTGAGCAGGCCGAGGGGCAGCAGCCACTTCCAGCCCAGGTCCATCAGGCGGTCGTAGCGCAGGCGCGGCCAGGAGGCTCGCACCCAGACCGAGACGAAGAGGAAGACGGCAACCTTCAGCAGGAAGGCGGCGAGGCTCACCACGCCCATCACGATCGCGCCTGTCACCGGGCCGAACAGCTCGGTCATACCGCGGCCGAGCGTCTCCAGGCCGGGGAAGCGCCAGCCGCCGAAGAAGAAGGTCACGGCGATCGCGCTCACAGCGATCAGCTTGATATACTCGGCCATGAAGAAGAGGGCGAACTTCATCGAGCCGTACTCGGTATTGTAGCCGCCCGCCAACTCCTGCTCGGCCTCCACCAGGTCGAAGGGCGCCCGCACCACCTCGGCGGTCGCGGCGATCATAAAGAGCACGAAGCCGAGGAACTGCGGCACGATGCCCCACATCCCGCCGACGTTCCAACCCTGCAGGTAGACGATCTCGCGGGTGCTGAGGGTGCCGTAGGTCATCACCACGCTGAGCACGGAGCAGCCGAGGGC
>DAOUGF010000176.1:0-8904 GCA_034429295.1 Chloroflexaceae bacterium | reverse complement strand
AGCAGGGCGGCCTGGCGCGTCTCGGTCTCGTCGCTGGCGCGGAAGGTCATGCGGCCGTGCCACATCATCGCCCGGAAGTAGCGGCCGAGTTCCTCACTCTTGGTGTAGTGGCCGCGGGGCACGTACTGGCTCCAATCCTCGCCGAGGGGATAGCCGGGGAAGATCGCGGAGGGGCCTGGCCCGGTGTGGGCCTCGATGCTCGCCAGATCGGGCTCAGCCAAGTCGCTTAGGCCGTCAGGGATCTGCCAGGCCGGGTCGAGGAGCTTGACGGCCACGGCGAAGTAGGCGGCGTTACGGCGGGCGGCATCGGCCCAGGGCGTACCGGCCAGGGCCTCGTACTGGGCGACGGAGGCGCGGAGCAGCTCGGCGTCGAGCCTGGTGAGCATCGGGATGAAGGCCGTCGTCTCGGCGCGGCGGAGGGTCTTATCGAAGAGCAGGTGGTAGACGTGGAGCAGCGAGTCGGAGCTGACAAAGACGGGGATGTTGTCGTAGCGGGCCCGCTCGTAGAGCTCGTAGAACTCCTTCGTCTCGCCGGGGCTGATGACGAAGCCGTTCTCGGCCACGCGGGCCTGCTGCTCCGGCGAGAGGAGCACGTTCAGGGTGACGTTGCTCAGGTCGGGCGCGATCGGCTCCGTAGCCACACTGGCCTCGGCTGAGGCAGCGGGCGGAGCAAAGGGCGCGAAGCCTGGCCCCGTGGCGGGCGTGAAGCCGGCGGGCAGCCCCACCGCGGGCAGCACCAACTCGTCGGCGCTCAGCCCGGGGATGGGCGTAGGGTTGGCGGCGTTGGTGGGCGATGGCTGAATGGTGGGCGGAGGCGCGCTTGTGGCGGTGGGCGCGGCCGCTCCGGTGGTTGGCGCGGCCGGCTGCGAAGTGGGGGGAGGCGCTACGGGCGCACAGGCGGCCAGCAGGGCCACGAGGGCGAGCGAGAGGAG
The DNA here is from genome assembly GCA_034429295.1 of Chloroflexaceae bacterium. Lineage (GTDB taxonomy): Bacteria > Chloroflexota > Chloroflexia > Chloroflexales > Chloroflexaceae > OHK40. The sequence goes on along the minus strand of DAOUGF010000176.1, from coordinate 7,972 downwards.
GGTCGATGACGGCTTCAGGGAGTACCTCCTACGCGTGTGGAGCAAGGTATAACTTGCAGTTCAATATAGACGATCGCGCTCGCGCGATCCATAGCTTTTTCGGCTCGTTCTGGTTCAGCAGCGCACACTTGATCGTGGTCAGGATCGCAGCAGGGTCATCGGCGGCGCTGGCAGGTCATAGCTCAACATCCTCGAAACCGCTTGGCAGGCCGATCGGGCCGAGCTTCCCGGGGGCGCCGTGGCTCGTGATGGTGCCGTAGTCGCCCCAAATGCCAAAGGGCGTTGAGCGAAAAGGCGAGTAGCGGTTGTACAAGAGTCGATTATCGTACATGATCTCGCCTAAATATCTACCCCTCATATCAATAAAAATACCATATTCAGAAACAAAATGACCGATGCTTCTGCCCATTGGGGTGTACAGCCGGCCATCTTGCTCTGTTGCGATGTGCTGTCCTTTGCTGTTATAGAGGTGTTTCATCGCGTTTTTCCCCTTTAGGAGTAGGCATCGTCGAGATCTATAGCTCGGATGTGCGTTATTCTAGCATGCGGGAAGCTGCTTGTATAGAGGTTGGTTGCCGGGGTGATATGAGTTGCTGGATGGACCACCGACGACAGACGACGGCCCGCAGCCTGCTCGTCTGTGGTCAGTTGTCATGACCGACGACAGACGACGGACGACAGACGACGGACGACAGACGACGGCCCGCAGCCTGCTCGTCTGTCGTCAGCCGTTACCAACCCACTTTCGAACGGCACAACTAGGCGGTACGATACTGACACGCCGGGCCACACGCCGGTAGCGCGTTAGCGAGGTGTCACCCAATGCAGGTGTTGTACCGCGGGCTCGAGCCCGCAGAGACCGGGCTCGTCATTGAGCTCTGGGCGCAGACGCTGGATGCGCCCCGCGAGCAGATCGTCCACGACTTCTACTCCGATCCCGACCATGTCGCCCATACCCGTGTGGCCGCCGCTCCCGACGGCCGGCTGCTGGCGGCCGTGCACTACTGCCACCGCCGGATTCGTGATGCCGGTGGCCTGCCCCAGCTTGTCGGCGGGGTCGTCGGGGTGGCCAGCCTTCCCGAGGCGCGCGGCCAAGGCCACGCCCGCCGCCTGATGGAACTGACGGTTGAGGCGATGCGCGCCGACGGCTGCCGTTGGTCGCTGCTCTTCACCGACGTGAACGGCTTCTATGAGCGGCTGGGCTGGCGCACCTACGCCACCCGCTACCGCGAGGGGCGGCTGGCGCCGCCCGCTCCCGCGGACCCCCGCTACAGCGTGCGCGCCCTTGCGCCCGCGGAGCTTGATGGGGCCTTGGCGGATCTCGAGGCGATCTACGGCGCGTTCAACGCTGCCCGCCCGCTCACTACACTGCGCGACCGGCGCTACTGGCAGCAGGTGATCGGCCCGCGGCTGCGGCAACCCTCCGTGCAGATCTACACGGCGGCGCCGGCGGCGGACGGCTTGCCCTGCGGCTACGCTGTGGTCCATTTCCACCCAAGCAGCTTGGTGGTGACCGAGCTCGGCGCTCTGCCGGGCCACGAGCCGGCCATCCCAGCCTTGCTCGCCGCCGCACGTGTGGCCGCCCGCGCCCGGGGCGTCGAGGTTGGTCGGGTCTACCTGCCGCACGAGCCGCCGATCGATGCGGCCGTGGCCGGCCACTTCAGCGGGGTGAGCGAGGGTCGCTTCCAAGTGCTCATGGGCCGGCCGCTCGCGGCGGGCTGCGATGACGCCGAGATCGCGACTATCTTCGGCGCGCCCAGCGCGATCGCCTGGCCCGCCGACGACTTCTAGTCTGGCGGGCGCCTCAGAGTCTACATCAGGGCTGTGCCGCCGAGCCTGTGAGGCTCGCATCGGCGTTCGCCGGCGAGGGATGGCAGCCGACGCAGCGCGCCTGAGCCGAATCCGCCGGGTCAGCCGCCGCCTCGATTGGGCCGCTGAGGGTCCGCAGGAAGGCCTCGAGTTGGGCGAGCTCCTGTTCGCTCAGGCCCAGCGGCTGCAGCTCGGAGTGGCCCGCCGGCGCCTCAGGCGCGCGGTTGTAATGCTCCAGCACCTCTCGCAAGCTGGCGAACTGCCCTGCGTGCATGTAGGGCGCGCGCTCAGCCACGTTCCGCAGTGACGGCGGCTTGAACTGCCGCAGCTGGCTGTGCTCGTCCACCTTGGCGAAGCGCAACTCGCCACAGTCGGCTGGCTCGGCGTCGCTGTAGGCCCCCAAGCAGTTGAACTCGTCGCTCTGGGCCTGCGGCAGCCCAGTCGCTCTGCCCGTGTCCTCCGGTAGCCCTGGCGCCGCCGGCACACCGGTGTTGTGGAAGTCGTTGTTGGTCAGCAGCGGGCCGTTGTGGCAGTTGATGCACTGCCCCTTGCCGATGAACAGCCGCAGCCCCGCCTCCTCCTCCAGCGAGAACAGCTCACGCATCGCCGCGTTGTCGCCACGTAGCGCCGCCTCCACATAGGCGTCGAAGCGGGAGGGGCGGGGCATGATCTGCCGCTCGTAGGCGGCGATCGCCTTGCCGATGTTGGCGAAGACTTGGTTCACCACTTCCCGGTCGGCGGGCGCCATCCGCTCCCAAGCGGCTCTGGCGGCGGAGTCGTCCACCGGCCCGGCCACGGCGGGGAAGCGCTCGGCGTCCGAGAGGTCGGGCAGGGGGCCGAAGAGCGCCTCGTACTCGGCGCGGTAGGCTTCGGCGATGAGACGGGCGTACTGGCCGCGGGTGCCGCCATGCTCGACAGGGCTCTCGAGCGGGCCGAGGGCCTGGGACCAGAGGCTATCTTTGCGCCCATCCCAGAAGAACCAGGGGCTGTAGGCGACGCCGGCCAGCGGCATGGTGCGGCGGCTGGTGGTGCCGACGCCCTCGCCGAGCGGCTTGTCGTCCTGGAACTGCTGCTGCGGGATGTGGCAAGTAGCGCAGGCGACGGTGCCGTCCACGCTCAGGCGCTTGTCGAAGAAGAGGCGCTGGCCGAGGGCGGCGGCGCGTGGATCGTCGGCGAAGCGGTTGGAGGGGTCGGGAGTGAGCGGCGGCAGGCTGGCGAGCGAGAGGCTGCGCAGGGTGGTGAGCTCCTCCTTCGACCACTGGGGGCGCGGCCAGAGCACGAAGGCCAGCGCGCCCGCCGCGATGACGGTGAGGGCGACCAGCAGGAGAGTGCGTCTCATCAGGGTGCTCCCTTTCGGAAGGGCGCGAGGCTTGGATTGCCTCGCGCCCTGGGCCAGGTCTTAGTTCAGCAGCAGGTTGAAGCGGACTGTGTCGGTCGAGCCGTTGGCGGTGATGGAGAAGTCAACGACCCACCAGCCAGGCATGTGGAACTTCAGCCCTTCGACGAGATAGTCGCCGCCGCCGAGGTCCATCGTGACTTGGGGTTCGGTGGGGAGGCCGTGGCCGTGCTGGGGCATATCGCCGTCGACAGTGATGGTTGCGCCCTCGATGGGCTGGCCATCGGCGGTCTCGACGTGGATGGTCCAGGCGTGGATCTGGTTGACGGCGATGGGCCCGCGGCGCGGCTCGTAGCTCACCTGGTAGATGCCTTCCGCCGAGGGGCGAGTGGTGGAGTAGTCGAGGTCGGCGGGAACGTAGCTCATCCAGAGGTAGAGGCCGGTGGCGGCGGCGACGAGCAGCAGCACGATGGCGCCCGCCCCGATGCCCACCAGTTTCCAGATGCTTCGGGGCCGCTTCGTCGTACCAAGTTGCCCGCCAGCGCTCATTACAGTGGTGTTCGCCATGGTCGTTCTCCTCTAGGCTTGTGCATCGGCTCCTGCCGGCCGGCCCGGATGGTCGCGGCCGATGTGAGCAGCATAGCCCGTGGCATGGCGAACACGCCTCACCCTTCAGGGGTGAAGCCGAGGGTGATAACCGCCTACCGGCGGCAGGCCAGCTGGCTGCCCGGCGATAGGCCAATTGGCCCACCAGCTCATCCGCGCTGGGCGAGGCAGAGCGGCCGGGCGCCGGCTACGCTCCCGCAGCGCAGCCGGCGTTGTGCGGGCACGCTGCACGCAGGTGTGAGCGTAGGGGCGCCCTGAGCCAGCTAATCGCTATCAAGGGCGCTGGTTTCTACCGCTGGTTTCTACCGCGGAGAGGAACTATGATGGCCACACGATGTCATCTGGCTCTCTGGCTTTGTGAAGCCTTCGCTGTACGGACTATCGACTACGGCCTACGGTGTACGGGCACTAGATCGGGCTGCTCGCAGCAGCGTCGCCAACCCTGGTGAGATGATGGAGGGTTCGCCACGTTGATCCTTGCCCTGCACCGGCTCATGGACCAGTCTTGCGCCCTGACAATGGCACGGCCGCCGATCGGCATCCCTCCAACCCCATCCAGCGCTGCGCGACCCGGGCCTCCCGCCGTCTATCCCGCGTAGACTCTCCCTTCGAACCCTCCACCATCTCCCCACCCCCGTATGCTGGCACTGCACAGCGCATACGGAGGAGACCATGACGATTCTGGTGACTGGCGCGACCGGCAGTGTGGGCCGGCTCGTCGTCGATCAGTTGCTGGCGCGGGGCGCGAGTCGCGTGCGGGCGCTGACTACCAACCCCAAGAAGGCGGCCCTGCCCCCTGAGGTGGAGGTCGTCGTCGGCTACATCGGCCGGCCCGAGACGCTGCCGGCCGCCCTTGAGGGTGTCGAGCGCATGTACCTGGCGCCGCATCCCCAGACGGCGCGGGAGGTCGCGGCCATGGCTCGCGCGGCGGGGGTGGCGCACATCGTGGATCTGGCGGGGCCGGCCAGCAGCTGGTGGTACGCCGTTGAGGAGGCGGTCGAGGCCTCAGGCGTCGCCTGGACCCACCTGGAGGCCGGGGAGTTCATGTCGAACACGCTGATCTGGGCCGAGCAGATCCGGACCACCGGCATCGTCCGTGACGCCTACCCGAACGCTGCCAACGCGCCCATCGACCCGGATGATATCGCTGCCGTGGCAGCCGCTGTGCTACTGGAAGACGGCCACGAGGGTAAGGCGTACGAACTGACGGGACCGGAGACGCTCACCCGCGCCGAGATGGTCCGGCTGATCGGCGCGGCGCTGGGCCGGGAGATCCCGTTCGTTGAGCTGACCCACGAGCAGGCGATCGAACAGCTGACCCCGATCATGGGCGAGTACGCCGCGTGGTACATCGAAGGGTGGGCCGAACTGGCCAGCCATCCGCAGCAGGCGGTCCCAACCGTCGCGCAGATCCTCCGCCGCCCGGCTACAACCTTCGCCGAGTGGGCTGTCACGCACGCAGCGGAGTTTCGCTGAGCCGCTGGTTTCGCTCGCGGCGCCGCCTGGACTCGCTAGATGGAGGGCTCTGCTATGGCGAACGAACGCACATATCCTTGTCTGCCCTGCGCCAACATCGATGAGACCGTGGCGTTCTACGAGGCGCTCGGCTTCAGACGAACGTACCGCCAGCTTCGCCCAAATCCGTATGCCGTCGTTGCGCTGGAAGATATCCAGATCCACCTCTTCGGGATGGATGGCTTCCGCGCGGAAGACTCCTACGGCACCGTGATTATTGCGGTGCCCGACCCGGACCAGCTCTATCAGGCGTTCGCGGCTGGCTTGCGCAAGGCCTTTGGCAAGCTGCCGGTCGCCGGCATCCCGCGCATCCTGCGGCCGCGCAAGAAGTACGGCACCGTGCGGGGCTTCACCGTCGTCGATCCGGGCGGGAACTGGCTGCGGGTGTATAAGCTCGGCGATGAGGAATCTGAGGAGAAGCCTGAAGGGTTGATGGGCGCCATCGAGGTTGCGGCGCGGCTGGGGGATGCACGGGGCGATGTGGCGCTGGCGCTGAAAACCCTCGAGAACGGCATCCGGCGCTTCGCGGACGCCGGCGCCGCCGAGCGGGCGCGAGCGTACCTCTACCGGGCGGAGCTCGCGCTGCGGGCGCAGAACCCCGAGCTGGCTCAGGAATCCCTGGCGCTCGCCAATTCGCTCGAGCTCACCGACGATGAGCGAGTTGCGCTGGCGGAGGAGTTCGCCCACGTAACAGAGATCCTCGATCAGCAGTAGGCCGAGGCAGCGCTGCTTGGCGCGTTCAAAGAGCTGGACGTGAGCAACAGGGAGGACGCGAAACGAGTGGGCCGGCTGATGCTATGGTCGGCAGCGGGCATGCAGCTCGGGCCTGCCCTTCTGGGGCGAAGCTGCGGGGCAGCGGGCGTGGAGCGGGGAACGCATCGCCCGCTCCCGGCGCCGAGGAGCATGCAGCGATGGCTCACTCGGCGCTGGCGGCTGTCGGCTTCGGGGGTTCCAAGGGGGCAGCCGCCCCCTTGGCGGGGAGCGCGAGGGGCGGAGCCCGCTCGCATCCTCACGCACCAGGTAGGTAGTACTGCTTCGGGCCAGCGCCCGAGAGGGCGCGCCACCCGGCGGGGAGCGCGAGGGGCACAGCCCGCTCGCAACTCCGCCCACCGCGCAGGTGGTAGGGGCGCGGGGCAGCGCCCCACAGGGGCGTATCGCAGACACCAAGCCAGGGGTGCGGGGGCGGCCAGCCCCGGCGCGACAAGCAAGGCGGCGGACCACGCCCTGTCACGCCGTCCGATCAACCTCCGGCTCGATTGGCCTCGCGGGCTTGGCCGGCGCCATGCGCCTGAAGCCCTCGCCGAACACCTCGCTGGCCTCGGCAATCACCACAAAAGCGCCGGGGTCAGCGGCGGCGACGGCCGCTTTGAGCGCGCCGACCTCGGAGCGGCTGACGATGCATAGCAGCACCGCCCGCGTGGCGCCGGTGTAGCCGCCCACCCCCTGCAGCACCGTCACGCCCCGCTCCAGGTCGTGCAGCAGGGAGTTCGTGATAAGCTCGGGCCGCTCAGTGATGATCAACGCCTGGCGCGCGCCGCGCCCCGCCGTCAGCACAAAATCGACCACTCTGCTGCTCACGAAGGCCACAAGCAGCGCGTAGAGGATCTTCTCCGGCCCATAGACGAAGAAGGCAGCGCCGAAGATCAGCAGATCACACATCAGCAGGGTGCGGCCGGGCTGCACACCCAGGTACGTCTCGACAAGGCGGGCGATGATGTCGGTGCCCCCGGCTGTGCCGCGCGCCCGCAGGATCAGCCCTAAGCCCGCGCCGTCCAGCAGCCCTCCGTAGAGGCTGTAGAGCAGCGGGTCCGCAGTGACAGGCTGTGCGTATGGCGCCAGCAGGTCGATCGCCAGCGACATCACCACGATGGCGTAGGCGGTTCGCACCGCGAAGACGAAGCCGCCGAGGCGTCGCCAGCCCAACACCAGCAACGGCACGTTCAGGGCCAGCGTCACTAGACCGACGGGGGTGCCGGCCACGCTGCTCAGCAGCTGGGACACGCCTGTCAGGCCGCCGGTGACGACGTTATTCGGCACCAGAAAGACGCGAACCGCCACGGCGACCAGGAGCGCGCCCAGGGTGATCTGGCCGTAGCTGAAGCTGATCGCCAGCGCCCGGCGGGCCAGGGCGCGCGTTGGGAATCTCATAGCTGTCTCCAGGCCGGTAGCGCGAGGGCAATGCGCAACCTGCGCCCTACGCTGTCTCACCGTGCGGCGCCCCGCCGGCGCGCGAGGCCGCGCGAATGAACGAGCCGGCGACAAAGTCGTGCGCGCTGCGCCGCCCCCGCGTCGCGATGGCGAGCGCCAGGTAAGCGAGTGTGAGCAGGTTGGCCGCGCTCACGCCGATCAGCTGCACCGGCCGGAACTCGCTCAGGTCGACCGAGAGCGCGAAGGCGAAGATGTGGATCAGCTCCCAGGGCAGCAGCTTGACGGCCGTGCGGGCCAGCGAGCGGCCCAGGCCGAGACGAGCGCCCTGCTCCGTGCGAACCTGGATCGCGAGCAGCCGCTTGCCCAGCGTGGCGCCCGAGGCGGAGCTATCGCTGAGGATGAAGTACAGCCAGACCGGCAGCGAGAAGTTCCGGAGGATCGTGGCGGCGATCTCAGGTCCGCTGCGCGGCGTCGCCCCGAACAGCCGGAGGATCAGCTGACCCAACGGCGCCAGGACGGCGAAGAGGATCAGGATGTCCAGCAAGTACGCGGCCACGC
>DAOUGF010000175.1:0-3834 GCA_034429295.1 Chloroflexaceae bacterium | reverse complement strand
CGAAGCAGGCGAGGGCCCGCGACAGATCGCCGCTGCTCCAGAAGACGGCGCCGAGATTCACCAGCAGCTTGGCGGCGCGGTTCTTATCGCCGCTCTCGTTGAGCGGCTTGAGGGCGCTCTCGAAGGCTGCCAGCGCCTGCTGGTAGTCGCCCCTGGCCATGGCGATGAGGCCCAGTCGCTGCTCGGCCTCGGCGAGGCCAGCGGTGTGGCCTGCGGCCCCGAAGCTGCGCCGCGCCGCCTCCAGCCACTCCACCGCATCGGGGTCGCCCCGCTCCCGCAGCAGGTCGCCCTGCTCGAGGCGGCAGCGAGCTGCCGTCACCTGGTCGTTGGCGAGACGGAGCGCCTCGCGGAACCGCTGCTCGGCCTCCTCCCAGCGGCCCACGTGGCGCAGCACCTGGCCGAGCCGCAGCAGCACGTCGCTGCGCTCGCGCTCAGGGATGAGCGGCAGCAGCCGCTCGTAGAAGCTCACCGCCGCCTCGTTGGCGAAGGCGGCCTGCGCGGCGATGCCGGCCCGCAGCAGATACTCGCGCTGTTTCTGGCGGTTGTCGCTCAGGCTGTAGTGGTGCGCCAGCAGATCGAGGAATGGCTCCAGATCGCCACCGTAGGTAGCCTCGATATAGTCGCCCACGCGGGCGTGCAGGGTGGCCCGCAGCACGGTGGAGAGGCTCTCGTAAGCGACCTCCCTGGTGATCACGTGGCGGAAGAGGTAGGCCGGCTCGGCGCCCTTCTGCCCCAGTACCGCAAGCTCGGCCCGCTGCAGCTCCTCCAGCGTCCGGTCGAGCTGCTCGCCCGAGCCGACCGGCGGGTAGATCCCGGCGAGCCAGCTGGGGCTGAACTCCTGGCCCACGACGCTGGCCACCTTGAGGACGGTGCGCGCCCCCTCGCCGAGCCGGTCGATGCGGCTCAGCACGAGCCGGTGGAGGCTATCGGGCAGCTCCAACTCATCGCCCGCAGTGGCCGGGTCGATGTTCCGTTCGTGGAGCAGGCCGACCAGCTCGACGATGAAGAGCGGGTTGCCTTGGGCCCGCCCAAGGATCTGGGCGAGGAGCTGCTCGGAGATAACCGCGCCCGGGCCGAAGCGCCGGGCGAGCAGGCTGCGTGTGAGCGCCTCGGCGTCATCGGGTGCGAGCTCGCCCAACTGCAACTCGCTCAGGTGGGGCAACTGGAGCGAGCGTAGCGGCGCGGCCCAATCCTCGCGGGCCTCGGGCTCACCGCGATAGGCGAAGATCAGCAGGAGGGGCAGCCCAGCGCAGCGCCGGGCCACCGAGACCAGCAGATCCCGCGAGAGCGGATCGATCCACTGGCAGTTCTCCAGCACGATCGCCAGCGGGCTCTCGGCCGCCGCGGCGGCGATCAGGTCGCCAGCGAGGGCCTCGGTGGCGAACTTACGGGCCTCGCCGTCCATCGCCGCCGTCAGTTCGCTCTCGGCGATCTGCAGGCCGGCCAGGGCGTTGAGCAGAGGCAGGCGAGGGAATAGCCGGGGGTCGAGGGCGCGGAGATGCTCCGCCGCGATGGCCGCCTGATCCGCACCACCCTGCGCGTCATCGAGGCCGAGCAGACGCCGCATGATCGGCTGCCAGACGAGGTAAGGGCTCGCGCTGCGATACGAGATGCACTCGCCATAGAGGGCGCGCACGCCGTAGCGGGCGCCCTCGGCGAGGGCCGCAGCCACCAGGGCCGACTTGCCACTGCCGGCGCCGCCACTGATGGCCACAACCTGGCCGCGACCTTCGAGGGCCTGGCCAAGCCGCGCCCGCAGCGCCGCAAACTCGGCGTCGCGGCCGATCACGCCCCTCATCTCGGAGTCGGACGCTCTGGGCGATCCTGCGCCACCCAACCCATCGAGCGGCAAGGCCATCACGTCGCTGGAGCGGCCACGCACACGGAGGCGGCGCGCCTCGCCCCAGCAAAAGCCGCCCCAAGCGGCCCGCGTCGTCGCCTCCTCCACCAGGATCTCACCAGGCTCCGCGCTCTGCATCAGGCGGGCGGCGAGGTTCACCGCGTCGCCGATCACCGTATACTCCTGACGCGCCGTCGAGCCCACCTGCCCACTGAAGACGAAGCCGGAGGCGATGCCGATCCGAACTGAGCATGGAGCGTTGAGCGTCTCGCCCGCCGCCCCGTCGCCAGAGTGTTCCCGACTTTGCGGAGCAGCCCGGGATTTCCTCAACTCTTCACTCTCAATGCTCAATGCTCGTAGCTCCAGCGCGCACTGCAGCGCCCGGTCCGCGTCGTCCTCGTGGGCCACAGGGGCGCCGAAGAGCACCAGGGCGGTGCTGCCCTTATCGCCCATGGTGACCTTGTTGACGTAGCCGTCGTAGCGCTGCACCACCGCGAAGACTCGGCCCAGGTAGCGCTTGAGCCGGGGGCCGACCTCGGGGTCGTTGTCGTAGTCGAAACCAGAGAAGGCGAGAAAGAGCGCTGTGACCGCCCGGTGCTCGCCCACGAACCCGAGATAGCCGCTATCGAGGCGCTCAGCGATCGTGGGCGGCAGGAAGGCGAGCAGGCGCTGGATCGCGGCTTGGGAGAGTTGGGGCAGCCGCGCGAGGGGCGCCGGCTCCGGGATCTCAACCGTGCTGAGGACGGCGAAGAAGGCCGAGCGCCCAGCGCCCCCCTCGCGAGGCTCGGTCCGGGCCCAGCCGAGATGGGGCAGCAGCGCAGCGTGAACGACGACCTCGCCCGGCGCGGCGAGGGCTTGGGCGGCGGCGGCGAGCTCGAGCACCCCGCCGGCAACGATCGGCTCGAGGCGAGTTGTGGCGCTGCCTACCACGGTGCAGAAGACCGGGCCGGAGGCCAGCCCCACGCGCATGCCGAGGGAAAAGATCCCGGCGGTCGTCTCCAGATAGACGTAGCGGCACATGTGGGACTGGAGAGCGAGGGCGCAGGCGACCGCGCGGCGCACCACCGTCGTCCGGTCATCGCGCTCAGTGGAGAAGAAGGCCGTCAGCGAGTCGCCGCCGAACTTGGCGACAATGCCGCCATACGACTGGATGAGGGCAATGATCGGCGTGAAGTAGGCATTGATGAGCGCCGTCAGCTCCTCGGCGCTGGCCGGGCCCCTGGGCATAGCGGCGCTCAGGGCGCTAAAGCCGCTGATATCGGCGAAGAGGACAACGGCAGGGATGCGCCGCTCGTAGCCGAGCAACTCCACCGCGGGATCGGCTGCAAGCTCACGCGCCAGGTGATAGGGAAGAAAGGAGCCCCAAGGCACTGATGGTGGCTGCTCCACTGCCATACGTCCACTCTATCTACGGCAAACGCCCCGGCCGCTGGATCTGCTCCGCAAAGCATAGGCCTGAGGCGTGCGACACACTATGATCTCGATCACCTTGAGCATCCCGCCGCTCATCGCAGCAGCGGCAAGTAGAGCGCGTCGAACATGGCGGCCTGCTCGGCATCAACCGGCACTTCCGGCAATGACCCAGTCTCTGGCTCAGGCTCGGGCGGGTTGATCGAGAGCACCCGGATGCGCGGGCGCCGGTCGAGGCTCGGCGGGGCGAGAAGATCGTCCCGCAGGTTCGCGCCTGTGCTCACATCGAGGCTATAGCTGCCCGCGACGTAGCCCTCTACCTCCACCTGATAAACGCCATCCTGGGCTGGAAAGTTCGCCAATTGCTCCTGCGGGAGATCGCTCTCGGGGGCGAAGCTCACGCCAGGGCCAAAGACGTAGAGGTCGGGGTTGCCGCTGAGCGCGTTCATCGTCACGGTCAGGAGCGTGCCGGCGCCCGGCGTGATGCGGTAGACATGGATCTCATCGAGGGCGAGCGGCACCTGGGCGGCGCGATAGTTCACGAAGGCTTGGGCGGGCACTGGCGTGACATTGCCGGCGCGGTC
>DAOUGF010000174.1:0-36358 GCA_034429295.1 Chloroflexaceae bacterium | reverse complement strand
GCTCTCCGGCGTTTCCCGACGGAGAGCATACAAGGCGCACATGTGTTTCGTATGGTACTCTCTGGTATTGCCTGCCTGCCGGCGGCAGCGGGCAAGGGATGATCCGTGAGCGGGGAGATGTTGGGCCGGCCAGGTATGCGTAGGCCCGCACAGAGCGCGCGGCGATCGGCCTTGGCACTCGCTGCCCTAGCCCGCGTCCGCGGGCTTCCAGCCCCAGCCGTGAGCGCTGAGGGGAAGCGTGGCGCTGCTGCAGCTGTGCGGGCGATCTTCGATGGCCTGCGCGGCCCGGCGCAGGTCCGCCTCGTACGCCACTTGAGTCTCTGTATCCTGGTGGCGCTGATCCTGGCGGGCGAGAGTCTCGCCCGGGTTTCCGGCCTCGCCGAGGTAATGGCGCAGGTTGAGCTGCGATCATCGCCGCAGCTTGGAGTACAGAGCGCGGCCTATGCCGTGGGGCCTATTGCGCCACTGGCGATCGGTCCAATCAAAGTGACGGCGGGGCCGTCGCCTCTCGCGCCTGCCAACTCGCGGCCGATCGAGGTCGCTAGCGCGTATAAGGCATGGCACCAGCTCGAGCCGGGCGAGACGCTGGGGGAGGTTGCTGCGCGCTATGATGTGAACTTGGAGACGTTGGTGTGGGCGAACGGCCTTGAGGCCGGCGACGCGCTCGTGGCTGGCCAGCTGCTTCGCATCCCCCATGTCGCCGGCGTCCCCCATGTCGTCGCTCCTGGCGAGACGATGGAAACGTTGGCCGAGCGTTTCGGGGTCCCTATCGAAGCGATCGCCACGTTCCCGGCGAACAACATCGGCGCGGCGCTGGAGCTACGTCCGGGTAGCGAGCTGTTTATCCCGGGGGCGCAGCGAGAGCTGCCCGCCGATTGGCTGCAGGCGCTCGGAGGTCTCCAAGGCCTGGCCTCGCGTAGCGTGGAGCCCGCAGGGGTGGTGCGAGAGGGGCAGACGAACATGCGCAGCGGCCCAAGCACGGAGCATCCCCGTCTGGCGCAGCTGGACGCCGGGCGGCGCCTGATTCTACAGGCGCGTCACGAGGATTGGCTGCAGGTGCAGCTCGGCGCAAGCCGTGGCTGGGTGCGAGCCGATATGCTCGATGTTGCGCCGGAAGTTCTGGAGACGCTCCCGCTGACCAACGATTTCCCGCCGGCGCCGCCGCGCTGGACCTGGCCCGCCCGCGGGACGATCACGTCCCGCTTCGGTCCGCGCTGGGGAAGTCATCATAATGGGATCGATATCGCCAATCGGGCCTGGACGCCGATCGTAGCGGCTCGCACCGGTTGGGTGAAGGAGGCGGGCTGGTGCAGTGGCTACGGCTACTGTGTGAAGCTGGTCCACGATGGTGGCATGGAAACGATCTATGGCCACCTTATCGATCAGCCGGTCGTGAAGCGGGGCGATGAGGTAACAGTTGGCGAACTGATCGGGTATATGGGCAGCACCTTTGATCGCGCCGGGGGCGGCTACTCGACCGGCGTGCATCTCCATTTGACGGTGTTGCTCAACGGGCGGGCGGTGGACCCACTGCGCTTCTTACCCTAGTGGCCGTACAGCATAATCCGTAGCCCGTAATCCGTACAGTTATAGTCTCAGAGAGCCAGAAAGCCAGGCGACAAAAGAGGCCGTCTGAAACTGCGCTAGCGGGACACCGCAATGCTTCTGAGGGAAGCGCCGTTGGGACGCCTTGTTGTGGGCGCCCGTGTGCTGTTGTGATCTTTGGTCAAAAGACGCAGAAACTTCCGCCGGGGCCGGTCCGCCTGCAGGGTGACGTGGCGGCATGTTACAATGCACTGAGGAATCCACCCGTACGCAGGTGTTTCACGTGAAACACAGACCTGAGCGCGTTCGCGCCCGTATTATTGCCTTCGCAAATCAGAAAGGCGGCGTGGGCAAAACGACCACGGCAGTCAACCTTGCCGGCGAGCTCGCTCGCCGCGGGCGACAGGTCCTGCTGATCGATGGCGACCCACAAGGAAACGCCACAACGAGCTTGGGCATCAACAAGGGTGAGCTCAAGGCGACCACCTACGATCTGCTGATGGATGAGGAAGCCGCCGAGGAGAGCATCATCCCTAGTGGGAGAGAACGGCTCGAGCTTGTGGCGGCTGACCAAGATCTTGCCGGTGCCGCCGTCGAGCTCACGGCGGCCGAGCGGCGAGAGCGACGGCTTGCCAATGCTATTGAGCAGGTTGCTGGGCGCTATGACTATATCTTGATCGACTGCCCGCCCTCCTTGGGTCTGTTGACGCTCAACGCCCTCTATGCAGCCGATAGCGTGATCATCCCCCTGCAGTGCGAATATCTTGCCCTTGAGGGCCTCGCTCAGCTGAAGGCGACGCTCGACCGCGTGCGTGATGGGCTCAACCCCACCTTGCGGATTCTCGGGGTTGTCATGACTATGTATGATGGACGGACAAACCTGGCGCAGCAGGTCGTCGATGAGGTGCAGCGCCACTTCCCCAGGCTCGTCTTTCGCACGCTGATCCCACGCAGCATCAGGCTCTCCGAAGCGCCCAGCCACGGCAAGCTGATCGCCGAGTACGACCCTCAGGGTCGAAGCGCTCAGGCCTACGCTGCGCTGGCTGATGAGGTGCTCGAGCGCGAGGAGGGTAAGCGATGAGCCGCCGGCGCGGGCTTGGTAGCGGCCTCGACGCATTGATCCCTAGTGTCGCGGGGGGCGGCGAAGCCGTGCGGCAGGTCTCGGTTGATGCCATCCGTCAGAACCGTAACCAGCCGCGCTCTCAGTTCGACGATCTGGCTCTGGCTGAGCTCGCTGACTCCATCCGCGAGCATGGGGTCATCCAGCCACTGATCGTCAGCGAGGATAGCAGCGGCGCCTATGAGTTGATCGCAGGGGAGCGGCGGTTGCGGGCTGCGCGCCTGGCCGGGCTACGGGAGGTGCCCGTGCTGGTGAAGGCCGCCACCCCCCAGCAACTCTTGGAGTTGGCTCTGGTCGAGAATGTGCAGCGGGCCGACCTCAACCCGCTCGAAGAGGGCCTGGCGTATCAGACGCTCAAGGACGAGTTCGGCCTGAGCGATGAGGCGATCGCCCGGCGCGTTGGCAAGAGCCGTGTGGCGGTAGTAAACACGCGCCGGCTTATCAAGCTCACCCCGGCCGCCCGCGAGGCGCTGCTGTCTGGCGATTTGAGCGCAGGCCACGGCCGCGCCCTGCTGCGCTTTGAGGAGCCGGCAGCGCAGGAGGCGGCCCTCCAGTTGCTTCTGCGGCGCGATATGAGCGTGCGCGAAGCCGAGCGTCTTGCTGAGCTAGCTCATCACGAGCAACTCGGCCAGCCGGCCCGTGATGCCCTGCTGAGTGGGGCAATTAACGTGGGCCAGGCGCTGGCGCTGCTGCGTATCGAGGAGCTCGACCGGCAGGCGGCGGCGCTGGAGCGGATTCTCAGCCTTGGCCTTGGGGTCCGTGAGGCGGAGCAGCTTGCCGACCTGATCGCGGAAGGCGCGCCAATCGACCGGGCGGTGGCTCAGGTACGACAGCAGACCGACGCTCAGCAGCGCCGCCGCGAGCCGGAAGGTCAGGAGCGCGTTGCCGCTGGAGTCGAGCCTCGCTCACAGCGGACCTTGTCGCCGGAGGATGCCGAGGCGCAACGGCTGTTCGAGGAAATCCTTGAGACGCCAGTCCAGCTCACGCGCAGCGGCTCAACCATTCGCCTGACGATCACGCTCTTCGACGACGCTCAGCTCCAGCAGCTCTACGACCGCCTCAGCGGAGCCTGACCCTCCTACGGCTTGCCTACAGGACGCTCGCTGCGCCGGCCATATGCAGAGAGCCCTCGGAGGCGGCCGCCCTGCTTAGGAAGACGGTGCTTGTGACACTATGACCATTGAAGTGTATCTTGAGTGCGGCGCGAAGCGCACCTTCGCCGGGGCTCTTGCCTGGCCCGGCTGGTGCCGGAGCGGGCGGGACGAGGCTGCGGCGCTCCAAAGCCTGCTCGACTATGGACCTCGCTATCGCGCCGCGCTTGAGCTTACGGAGCTGCAGTTCCCCGCCGACACCGGGGGATTCCAGGTTGTCGAGCGGCTTTCCGGCACTTCGACCACGGACTTTGGAGCGCCGGGTGTCGCGCCAGCCTATGACAACCAGCCCGTCGATGCGGCGGAGTTACGGCGCCTTGAGACGCTGCTCTTGGGCTGCTGGCAGGCGTTCGACCGGGCTGTGGAGGCGGCCGCTGGAAAGCAGTTGCGCAGAGGCGCTCGTGGCGGCGGCCGTGAGCTCGATAAGATCGTAGCCCATGTGCTCGACTCTAGCGCCGGCTACCTCCGGCAGTTAGGCTGGAGCACGAAGCAAGGCCAGGTGGAGCCGGAGGAGCAGCAGCGGCAGCTCTGGAAAGCTACCCAGGAGGCGCTCGCCGCGTCGGCGCGGGGCGAGCTTCCCACCCGCGGCCCTCGCGGAGGTCAGCGCTGGACGGCGCGCTATTTCGTGCGCCGGACGGCCTGGCATCTGCTTGATCACGCCTGGGAGCTCGAAGACCGTAGCGTATGAGCCGCCCCGGCGCAGATCGCCAGCTGCTCGAGAGCCCTATGCCAGCAGGCAAAACTGGCCTCGCCCGCCTCGGGGCCATCCTCCATATCACCCGCCCGCAGATCGCTGCCCAAGCCGCAGCCTACACAGTGCTCGGCGCATACCTCAACCAGGGCCTGCCGTTCAGCAGGCCCGACATCGTCGTCATAGCCGCGCTGGTCGTAGCCCTGGTGGTCGCCTTCGGTTTTGTCAGCAACGACTATGTAGACCTCGAGATTGACCGCGTAAATCGGCCGGAGCGACCGCTGCCGGCCGGCGAGCTGAGTCGCAATGGGGCCCTGTGGCTTGCCGGGCTGCTCGTCATCGCCGCCGTCGCTGTAGCCTGGCTGCTGCCGCCACTGCTCTTCTGCATCGCCTGCGCGAACATTATTCTCACCGTCGCCTACTCGCTACTGCTGAAGCGCACGGTGTTGCTCGGCAATATGGCTATGGCCTTGCTGAACAGCTCGGTCCTGGTGTTTGGCGGGCTCGCGACAGGGGCGGTTTCGCCGCTGGTCTGGGCCGTAGCGGGGATGAGCTTCGTCTACACGCTAGGGCAGGAAGTGTTATACACTGTAGACGACATCGCTGGCGATGCTCAGCTCGGGCTGGTGACAACCGCGATCTATTTTGGCGTCGGCCCGTCGCTGTCGCTCTTTCGGGCGCTGATGGTGCTGGTGATGCTGCTGGCTTTGATCTTGTGGTGGCTGGCAGCGCTGTCGCCGCTGGTGCTTGCGGCACTCCTGCTCTGCACGGTGCTGCCACTGGCCCTCTGGATCGTGCCGCTGACGTTGCAGGGCGAGCCTCGAGCCATCGCCCGCGCCTGCCATACGCTACCGTTCATTCGCCTGATAAGCTTGTTCCCGCTCGTGTTGTTGCGGCTGCCTCTGGGATGAGGTCGTGTGATTCGCCGGAGCCAAGTGGAGTATCATGAGAGGCAGCTATCGCATCCGAGCTATGGTATTGATGAGGGGGAGGTAACAATGGCCCTATCCTTACAGGAGGTGGCTCATGTCGCCCGTCTCGCCCGGCTCAGCCTTGAGCCAGACGAGCTTGAGCGCATGGGCGCGCAGCTCTCGCATATTCTTGAGCACATCGCCGCGCTCCAAGAAGTTGATGTGACCGGTGTCCCCGCCACGGCCCAGGTGACCAACTTGGTGACCGTGATGCGCGAAGATGTGGTGACGGAGGGCCTGAGCCGGGAGGCCGCGCTGGCTAATGCCCCTGACCACCGGGACGGGATGTTTCGGGTCAAAGCGGTCTTCGACGAGTGAGCTCCAACTGGCGCAGGCAGCTGCGATCAAAAGTGCTGTGCTCTCTGAGATGAGCCGACGCAGCCAGGGAATCGCCATCTGCTTCGACCATCGCAGCGCTGGCTATCGCAGGCCAAGCAGATACGAAGCAACCGTTTCGGATCTGCTGCAACACCGGGGGTCCTGGCGGCGTCTGACCGACAGGCGACACGATGCCTGCTGGCAAGTTAGACCACACGGGTGCGAGAAAGGAAGCGATGATGTATAGCGGCAATGGGGGCAGAAACGGCGGGAGCTACACCCGCATCGGCGGCTATCCGATCAAGCCGCTATATCTCTATATCGGCCTGGCTCTGATAGCGGTCGTCGCGATCTACTTTGTGCTGAACTTCTTCACGACCCATCTCGTGATGCATTTCGGCGCCTTCGCCGGGCTGCTGCTGCTGATCGGCAATGTGCGCGAGCTGTTAGGCAGCTCCTATGGGCAGAAGGGCAGCACGGCTCTGCTGAATGTGCTGATCGGCGCGGCGTTGATCTGCGCATGGCTCTCGCAGATCGTCACGTCGCTCCTCTGGATCCCGGCGTTGATCCTGATGGCGATCGCGACTCCGTTGATCTTCGGGCGAGCGCGGGTCTACACGGCCTACCTCGATACCGCTAAGACGATCGCGGGGAGCGTGCGGCGGACGATGGTGCGTTAAGCTGCGAAAACGGCCCGGGTTCCCTGTTTCACGTGAAACAAGGAACCCGGGCTTTTTGTTGCCCGGCTCTGTGACGTTGTGAGGCTAGATAGAACCACCATGCATGTCGCTCGGGAGGTACGGCCAAAGCATTCGCCCCAAGTCGTGCATGTGGTACGGGCGCTGTCCCGGGCGAATGCTTCGGCCCTACGGGCTACCGAGGGATTTCTGTGGTTCCATATAGCTGTATGGACTACACTGTACGGCCACTAGCACTCAGGCCGGCAGGATCGCGATCGGCCGCACTGGCGAGCCGGTGGCGCCGACGAACTGCAGCGGCGTGCAGATAAACGCGAAGCGCCACACCCCAGCCGACGCCAGCTCGCGCAGGCGCAGGTTCTCGATGATATAGATGCCGTGCTGCACCAGCAGAATAAGGTGCCCCGGCAGGGTACAGCCCAGCGCCTCATCGCGGAGCCCGATCACATCCCAGGCCATCGTGTCAGCGCCAACTGCCAGAACCTTCCGGCTGGCGAGCCAGCGCGAGCCGTCGCCGTGCACTCCCGGCCCAGCTAGGTAGCGCTCACTGTCGTCCCAGTACAGCTCGTTGCCTGTCCGCACCAGCACCACATCGCCGGCCTCGATGCTGACCCCTTGATGCGCGCAGCAGGCCTCCAGATCGTCTACAGAGATCGCGTAGCCGGGCGGCAGCGCCTCCACCCCCCGCAGCCCGGCGACATCAAGCAGCACGCCCGGGGCCACGATCGGGCCGATCTCCTCTACCCCGCGACGGGTGAAGCCGCGAGAGTTCTGCACCTCAGCGTCAACAGGAATCCCGCCACAAAGCCTGAGATGCTCGGCCTGATGGCAGCAGGCGTCGATATGGGTGCCCGTATGCTCCATCGTCATAATCATGCCCGAGGCGCTGGAGCGCGGCCCATCCTGCCCGTAGTTGTCCTGGTGACGCCGATGCAGCACATAGCTGTAGCCAGGGAGATGGGACGGGTGGATAGGCATCGCAGCCGTGCGAGGCTGCTCCAGATCAATGACCCGCGGTGGCCGTTGGGGGTCGCCGATGACCAGGGGAATCGGGCTGCTCGTCATGGCTGCTCTCTTTCCACGCTTGGCGGCTGTTGGGGATGAGCCGGATACTACCATAACCAGAGCGTCGCCCGGCAGCAACAGCTGATCAACCGCGGGACGGAAGTTGGCTACAGCTTATCCTTAGCTTCCTCTCACTCGCTGTATCGAAGCTGTCCCTTATGGCAAGCGGGTATGATGCGCCATGTGAGGGCGTCGGTCGTGATGAGGCGCCGGATCGACGATGATGCCATAGATGAGGTGGGAGCTCACATGAATATCACTGTCAGGCACGCGCGGCCCGAAGACTCCACTGCGGTCCACCACATCTTCATGAGCGACCATGTGCTGCGGGGAACGATGCGCGTCCCTTACCAGCCCGTTGAGACTACCCAGAAGCGCCTGGCGCCCAGCGATGATATTATCAAGCTTGTCGCCTGTGTTCAGGACGAGGTGGTTGGCTATGCAGAGCTTATCACATACCCAGACGCCCCGCGCCATCGCCATGCCGGCGAGATCAACATGATCGCCGTCCACGCCGACTGGCAGGGTAAAGGTGTTGGCCGTACGCTGATGGAGGCGATCCTCGATCTGGCCGATAACTGGCTGCAACTCCGCCGTCTGAGCTTGACCGTCTGGAAGACAAACGAGACGGCCATGCAGCTCTACCGCAAGTGCGGCTTTGCGCTCGAAGGGACGCTGGAGCAGTTCGTATTCAGCGAAGGCGAGTATATCGACGCCTACCTCATGGCGCGTATCAAGCGCTAGGAGGCCAGTCAGATCCCGCCATAATGCGATTTCAGGCGGCTTTTTGGCCAATGCCGCCTTGCTCTCTAGCGTTGTGAGGCTCTCGCTGTAAGCGCCACACCGCCACCCCCCAAGCTCTGTGCTCGGGGGGTGGCAGTGTGGAGGGCAACTCCGCGACAGTAAGGGCCCTAAGACCCTGCGAGCCTTCAGTCGGCGGGCCGCCGCAGCCCGTCGAGGAAGATGCGCCGCATCCCCGCGCTGATACGCTCGATGCTGTAGCCGCACTCCTGGCGCTGATAGGTGAAGTGGGCCGGGGAGAGTGTCGCCAGAATCGCGTCGGCAACAAACGCCGCATCTAACGGCGGCACCTCGCCCTGTGCTACCGCCTCGTTGAGCAGCCGCACGATCTGCCCGTGGGTCCAGGCGGTGAACGGCCCACGAGAGCTCTTGCCTTGGGGCGGCGCCCCGGCCGATGCCACTTCCATGGCCGCGAAGAGCGGCAGATGAGTCTCCGTCAGGCGGATCCGCTCGTTGATCAGGATCTCTAGCCGGGCGAGCGCCGAGGGCTCCTGCCGTCCATCGGCGATCAGCGCCCCCACGCGGGCCTGAAAGGCTGCCACATCCTCCTGGATCAGCGCCCGGCACAGCTCGCCCTTGTCGGCAAAGTGGCGATAGAGCGTGCCCTTACCTACGCCGGCAGCCAGGGCAAGCTGCTTCATCGTCGTGGGCGCGACGCCATGCTCGGCAAAGAGCCGCTTCGCTACTTCGAGCAGGCGCTGCCGGTTCGCTCGCGCGTCTCGTCGCCCCAGCTTCTGAGCCTCCTCCATCGCCGGCGCCCTCCCTGTGGGCTGCTCTCCTTGACAAACGGACCTGAGTCCGTTACCATCGCTGTTCGGACCCGGGTCCGTTTTATTATACCTGCGCTGAGCAAGGGCGCGGAGCCGGGCACAGGGAACAGGGCAGCGCGTCACCTGCCCGCTCTGCGCTAAGAGGTACCATCTTGGCCGCTCGGGTGTACGGCCGAAGTGGTTGCGTAGCGGGCTTCGGCCTTGCGGACCCAACGGAAGTTTCCTGTGGCGCTCCATAGCTCGGGCTATCATCCAGGAGGCGCCGTTTGTGACCAACCCGCACTCTTCTGATACTGACCCGCCCACCGATGTCAAGCGGCCAGGCGCCTTCGCTGCCCTGCAACGAGCGAACTTCCGCTGGCTGCTGCTCGGCACCACCCTCTCCAACGGCGCCCAATGGATCCAGCAGGTAACCCTGAGCTGGCTGATCTATGAGCTGACCGGCTCAGGAACGATGCTCGGCTCGCTGAACCTTGTTCGTTCGGTGGCCACACTGGGCCTCGCCACGATCGCTGGCGTGATCATCGACCGCGTAGCGCGCCGGACCCTCATGTCCGCCGTCAACGCCTGGCTCTTCGTCATCAGCACCGCCCTCGGCTTGGCGCTGCTCAGCGGCTTCACCGCCCTCTGGCCGCTCTTCGTGTTCACGTTTCTGGGAGGGCTTGCCCAAGCCATCGACCTCCCCCTCCGGCAGACGGTGGTCTTTGTGCTGGTGCCGCGAGCCCTCGCCTCAGGCGCGGTGGCGCTGGTGCAGACAGGCTGGGCGCTGATGCGCTCTCTTGGCCCTGCCCTTGGCGGGATGCTGATCCTCTGGCTTGGCCCTGGAGGTAACTTCCTGGTGCAGGCCGGTGCCTACGCGCTGATCACCTTCACGATCCTGCGCATCCGCTTCCCAGCCGAGCCGTCCACCAAGGCGCAGTCCTCGGTGCGGGGAGCCTTCCGCGAAGGCCTTCAGTATGTGCTCACCCAGCGACGGACGCGAGCGTTTCTGCTGATGGGCTGGGTGCTGCCACTGTTTATCATCCCGATCTTTGCGGCGCTCCCGCCGATCTATGCCAAGGATGTGTTCCAGGGCGGCCCCCAAGTGCTCGGCGCCTTGCTCTCAGCTGTCGGTGTGGGTGGTGTGGCCGGCGGATTCGCTACCGCCGCCCTTGACCATGTCGAGCGGCGGGGCGTGTTGCAGCTCACGGCGCTTCTGTTGCTCAGCCTGTCGCTGATCGGCTTCGCCCTCAGCCCAAACCTGCTGATCGCCCTGCCGCTTCTGGCGCTCGCCGGCTTCTTCGAGATGATCTATCTGACCACCAACCAAACCCTGCTGCAGCTCTCGATCCCCGATGAGCTACGCGGGCGCGTCACAGGGATCGTCACGCTCAGCTCGGGGCTCATCCCGGTCGGCTCCCTGATCGCCGGGATCGGCGCCGACCTGATCGGCCCGCGGGCGATCACCCTCGCCCTGGCCGGCGTGGCGCTGCTCATCGCGATCGTTGTCGCAGCGGCATCGCCAACCATCCGCGACTATCGCATGAGCGAGGCGCTGGCGACGGGGGCCTAGTGTCCGTAGTCGGTAGTCAGTAGTCGGTAGTCCGTACCGCGAGAGCCTCACAACGCCAGAGAACCAGGCGATATGGCCAAAAAAGGCTTCCTGAAATTGCCCTAGCGCAGACCGGCCGAGCTCCTTGTGGGCGAGGGATCAAAGATCAACCGCCCTGGCTTTGCCCTTAGCATTTGGCAGCGTTGGGGCCAACTGACGGCCGCGGGCGCGGTACCACTGCCCAAAGAGCGCGATCGCCAGCAGGAGCTCCGCGAGATCGCCACCGTAGTACATCAGCTGCGCCGCCGCGCGGATCTCCTCGATCCCGTGGGCGCTGCGGGGCAGCCCGAAGGCATACAACATCTTCCCGAGCGTGGCGTGGGCGGCGATCGAGGCGAACAGCACGGCGAGTCTCACCGGCCAGGGCGGGCGGTGCGGCGCTGGATCTAGGCCGATAATTGCCCAAGTAAAGAGGCAGCCAGCCGCCAGGAAATGGGCGTGCAGCGCCAACTGCAAGGCCGGGCTGCGCAGACTCAGCTCGTAGAGCGGCGTGAGGTAGAGCAGATACATGCCGCCGCTGTTGAGCCCTAACGCGCTCACCGGGTGGCTGAGCAGGCGTAACGGCTGGCTGGCCAGGAGCCCCACGATCTGTCGCGCGGTGGGAGCCGGCAGGGTCCGCAGCGCCAGCGTGATAGGCGCCCCGAGCGCTAGCCCCAGGGGAGCGAACATCCCGAGCAGCAGGTGCTGCACCATATGCGCCCTCAGGTCGTGATGGGCGAGGGCGACGAGTTGCGGGACAAAGGCCAGCGCGGCCAGCACCGCCCCCGCCATCCATCCCGCCGTCCGCCAGCCGCTCCAGCGACGCTGCCTGAGCGCGGCAACCGCATAGGGACCGGCGAGCATGGCCAGTATCAGGAGCGGCCAGAGCACGCCCGCGCTAGCATGAGCTTCGCTGTGCATTGCGCCATCCTACTGTGTTCTGGCGGTCCGCCGCCGCGCCCGTAGCGCCAGCGCCGCGCCCACCAAGAGCAGGCTGAGTCCCGTCACATTCCACACCAGATCGTAGGGGAACAGCCACACCCCGTAGCGGATCTGGTGGAGCCGCAGCACCTTATGATTGATTAGCCCATCGAAGAGCTGAAAGCCGCCTGCACCCAGGAAGAAGCCGGCCCCCCCCCACAGCGCCGAAAAGGCCCGCCGCCGCTGCAAGTCGGCGAGCATGAAGAATCCGGCCACGATCGCGATCAGTTCCGCCGCGTGGAGCAGGCCGTCGGAGAGCAGACCCACCGCCGGCGTCGCCAGATCATAGAAGTGATGCCAACCGAGCAGCTGATGAAAGATGATCTCATCCACGGCGGCCATAAGCCCCACCCCGATCAGCACTGTCGCCCATTGCGAGCGGGCCGCCTCGGGACGATCTATGCGAGCTGCGCTCATCGTTCTGCTCCTGGCTTGCAGCTATCGAGATACCGCGATCGTTAGCCGGAAGTGGTTCGGCTGGCACATGCGTGGGAGAGCAATCCATCGTGCCTACCCTTATAGCGCCGCCTAGTGCAATTTCAGGCGGCCTTTTTGGCCATGTCGCCTTGGCTCTCTGGCTTTGCGAGACCCTCGCTGTACGGACTACGGAATACAGACTACGGGCACTAGAGCGTCATCTGTCGTGTGCCCTGGTACATTTCTTGCGGCCCCTCGCGCAGAGCTGCGTTTCCCATCATCGAAGGGGGCCTCCCATGGAGAGCAAGGCGAAGATTCTTGGTCACCCCATCCATCCGATCCTGATCACTATCCCTCTGGGATTGTTCGTGGCGGCAGTGGTCTTCGATCTCATCGCCCTGCTCACTGGCGAGGGCACGTTCGCCCGCGTGGCCTTCTGGAATATCGCCGGCGGTATCGTCGGCGGGCTAGTTGCGGCGATCCCCGGCGCAATCGATTGGGCCAACATCCCATCGAACACCCGCGCGAAGCGTATCGGCGCCTTCCACGGCCTCGGGAATGTGGCGGTAGTGGCCCTGTTTGCGGTCGCCTGGTGGCTGCGGCGCGATGATCCTGGCGTGGTGGCCACAGCGCCATTCGTCATCGCGCTCGTGGCCATCGGTTTGGGAACCGTCACTGGCTGGCTCGGCGGCGAGCTGGTGGAGCGGCTCGGCGTCGGGGTGGATGAGGGCGCTCACCTGAATGCCCCTAGCTCCCTCTCCGGACTCCCCGCCTCGGCCCAAGCCGGCGAGTCGCTGCGGGAGCGGGAAGTCGGGAGCTAGCCGGTCGTCGCTCACGGACTCGGGCCGGCCCTCGTTGAGCGAATACTTGGAACGGGCTTACGCCAGCAACAAACATGCCATTGAAGGTAGGCATGCTCCCAACAGGGAAATCGCTCAAGTGGCATCGCTGCGCCTGCTGAATCATCAGCCGCCGATGATCGATTTCAGCGCGATCACCACGGTGCCCAGCCATCCGCTCTGGGGCAGTGTGCCGCTGGAGTTGGGGGCGGTCGTCGGTCGTCTCTCCATCTAGCCAGATTGGATATAGTTCGAAACGCGATTCATAATACGTACTATGTATGACGTGCTATGTAATGCATAATAAAGAGTGCGAAATACACATTACGCACTAAGTAATGCTAGAAACCCGCCCTTCTGTGGTGTGGAAATTGCTATTGGGAGTCCCACACAATGGTGTGTCGGCGTGTCTCAGTAACGGAGGGCCCCGACATGGATGTGGATATGACAGCGATCCGCGAGCATATGGAGGTGGTTGGCGACGATGGCGAGCATATCGGCACCGTGGACCGTATCGAGGGCGATATGCTCAAGCTCACCAGAAGTGACCCGCAGGCCGGAGGCGAGCATCACTGGATCCCGGCAGCCTGGGTGACTGGCATCGATCAGGTGGTGCGGCTGAATATGCCGGCCCACCAGGCCATCGCGCAATGGTCGGCGAGCGGCCCGGACATGCGATCCAAGGCCGTCGGCGATGATGACCCCTACGCCGCCAACCGCGAGCGCAGCCGTGAGGGCGAGGTGCACTAATGCCCGTACAGGGTAGTCCGTAGCCAGTAGTCCGTATCGCGACTGCGTTCTGGCGCGGTACGACGCGACCCCGAACCCAAGGCGACTGCCTGATCCTGCATTGGCCTACGCGACGGGTCTTCTGCCGGCTTTGCGCCAAAAACGAAGGGCCAATGACAACCCTACAGGGTTTCATCATTGGCCCTTCGTCTTCAGGATAAGCGCAACTTCCTCTCAGGGGAGAGGGGCTGCGAACCTCGCTCAACTGAGGCTTCAGAGGGGCTGCACTCGTGGTCGTACGGTGTAGTCCGTGGTTGTGCTGCTTCGCAAGGTTGGCGCACCAGCGCTGCTGCACGCACCCTCAAGCCCTCAGCTTGAGGGTGCGAGAGTAGGCGCCAGGATGGGCCAAGTAATGCCCCACCGTGGGGATCCAACACAGCATCCCTCTGGATCCGCGAGGCATTCCTGATTGAGCCGCTGGTTAGGGCCACCGATGATAGGTGAGCGACGACCATCCGCAGCCTGTCCGGCAGTGGTCTGTCGTCACCCCTCCCCAACCCACTTCCGAACTGCACACCTAAGGATAGATGCGGTAGAGCATGCGCGGGAAGGGGATCGCCTCGCGGATGTGGCGCGTACCGGTGATCCAGCAGACAAAGCGCTCAATGCCCATGCCGAATCCGCTGTGGGGCACCGTCCCGTAGCGCCGCAGGTCCAGGTACCACTGGTAGTCCGCCACGTTGAGGCCGTGCTCGATGATGCGCCGCTCCAGCAGCTCCGGATCGTGGATGCGCTGCGAGCCGCCGATGATCTCGCCGTAGCCCTCAGGGGCGAGCAGGTCGGCGCAGAGGGCCACCTCGGGCCGCTGCGGGTCCGGCTCCATGTAGAAAGCCTTCACCGCGGCGGGGTAGCGCTCCACGAAGACCGGCCGGTCGAACTTCGAGGCGATCAGCTGCTCGTGGGGCGCGCCGAAATCCTCGCCCCAAGGCAGCGGCGTGGCGCCCTCCACCTCGCCCTGGTGCTTGGCGATCAGCTCGAGCGCGTCGTCGTAGCTGATCCGCGGGAAGGGCGGCACGCAGTGCTCCAGCACCGTCGTATCCCGCTCCAGCGTCTTCAGATCCTCCGCCCGTCGCTCCAACACCCTGGCCACGATCGCGCTGACGAACTGCTCCTGCAGCACGAGGTTGTCCTCGTGAGTGGCGAAGGCCACCTCCGGCTCGATCATCCAGAACTCCGTCAGGTGCCGGCGAGTCTTGCTCTTCTCTGCGCGGAAGGTGGGGCCGAAGCAGTAGACCTTGCCGAAGGACATCATGCCGGCCTCGACGTAGAGCTGCCCTGTTTGGGCGAGGTAGGCCTTGCCGAGGTCGAAGTAGTCGGTGGCGAAGAGGTTGGTGGTGCCCTCGGCCGCGGTGGCCGTGAGGATCGGCGTGTCGAAGCGCACGAAGCCCTGGCTGTTCAGCCACTCCTGGGCGGCGGCGATCACCTCGGCCCGCACCCTCAGCAGCGCGTGCTGCTTCGCGGAGCGCACCCAGAGATGGCGGTGCTCCATCAGGAACTCGGTGCCGTGCTCCTTTGGCGTGATCGGGTACTCCACGCTCGGGCCTACCAGCTCCAGCTCCTGCACATCCAGCTCGAAGCCGCCCGGCGCCCGCTCGTCGGCGCGCACGGTGCCGGTGATGCGGCACGACGCCTCCTGGGTGAGCGCTTGAGCTCTGGCGAAGGTCTCATCGCTGACATTCTTCTTGAAGATGACACACTGGATCGTGCCGCTGCCGTCCCGCAACAGCACAAAGATCAGCTTGCCCTTCTCGGTCTTGTGATACACCCAGCCGGCCAGCGTCACCTGCTCGCCCGCGTGGGCGGCGATGGTGGCGACCGTGGCGCTCGGCAGCGACATAGCGCGCTCCTCAGTGGCTCAGCGATGGATTCCCGCGTCAGTATGCCACGAGTTGTCGGGGCTGGCAAATTGACAGGCCGGCGCTCTTCGGCAATAATCTGTCAACAGCCGGGCTGAGCAGACCAGGTGAGGAGCATGGAGATCCAGCGCTGGCGCGACCATCCCGCCGTCCGACGGGCCCTCGCCGAGCTTGCCGACTACCGGCCGGCGCTCGAGATGGCGCTCGCGATCCAGCAGGTGCCGGCTCCCACGTTCGCCGAGGCCGCACGCTCGGCCCTGGTGTTGGAGCGGCTCCGCGAGCTCGGCCTCAGCGATGTGACGAGCGATGAGCTCGGCAATGTCTACGGCCGCCGCCCAGGGCGCTCCGACCGCCCCGCCCTGCTGGTTGCCGCCCATCTCGATACGGTCTTCCCCATCGAGACGGACCTGCAGGTGCGCCACGAGGGCGACCGGATCTACGGACCCGGCCTCGGCGACAACAGCACCGGCGTCGCCGGTATGCTGCAGATCGCCCAGGTGATGCAGCGCCACGACCTGCCCAACGAGGGCGATATCTGGTTCGTAGGCAATGTGGGCGAGGAGGGCCTCGGCGACCTGCGGGGCATCAGGGCCGTGGTCGAGCGCCTGCGCGACAGGCTCGGCGCCGCGATCATCCTCGAGGGATGCGACTTCGGCACCCTGCACCACCAGGCGATCGGCGTGCGCCGCTACCGCATCGAGGTCACCGGGCCGGGCGGGCACTCCTGGGGGAACTACGGCACGCCGAGCGCCATCCACGCTCTGGTGCGCCTCGCCGCCAGGATCACCGAGCTGCACCCTGCTCGCACGCCCCGCACCACCTTCAATATCGGTGTGATCGAGGGCGGCACCTCGGTCAACACGATTGCTGAGCGGGCCAGCCTGCTCCTTGATATGCGCTCCGTCAACGCGATGGCCCTGCGCGACCTTGTTGCCCAGGTGGATCGGCTTATCGCCGCCGCGGCGGCTGAGCATCCCGAACTGCAGGTGCGGGCGATCACCGTCGGCGACAGGCCTTCGGGCTCGCTCCCCCGCGAGCACCCCCTCGTCCAGGCTGCGGTTGAAGCCTACCAGAGCGTCGGCGCCACCGTCACCTATCAGCAGAGCAGCACCGACGCCAACATCCCCCTCAGCATGGGCATCCCCGCCGTCTGCGTCGGCCTCACCGACGGCGGCAACGCCCACCGCCAGGACGAGTACATCCAGCCCGCCAACCTCGGTCGCGGCCTCCAGGCCTTGCTTCTGCTGACGCTGGCGGCATCTTCCTAAGCTTCCGGAAGCTCGAAGCTTCCGGAAGCTTAGCACCTCACACCAGCGCCCGCTCGATCTCCGCCAGATCTTCCTCAGAGAGCTCCACCTCGGCGGCGGCGACGTTCTCCTCCACCTGTTCGGGCCTGGTGGCGCCGGTGATCACGCTGCTCACCGCAGGCGAGCGCAGCGCCCAAGCCAGCGCCAGCTGTGAGCGGGTGATCCCCAGGCGCTCGGCGATCGGCTTGAGCCGGCGCACCCGCGCGGCGTTCTCCTCAGTCATCATCCGCTCGCGGGCCCACTCCTCGCGGGCGAAACGCGAGTCGGCCGGGATGCCGTCGTCGTACTTGCCGGTCAGCAGGCCCATCGCCAGGGGCGACCAGACCACCAGACCGATCCCGCGGGGCTGCGTCGCCGGCGCGATCTCTCGCTCCACCCGCTCGCGCCAAAGCATCGAGTACTGTGGCTGCTCCGCCTTCGGCTTCGCCCAGCCATAACGCTCGCAGAGGCTGTGGGCTTCCGCGATCTCAGCCGCGCCCCACTCGGAGGTGCCCCAGTAGAGCACCTTGCCCATGCGGATCAGGTCGTCCATCGCCCGCGCCGTCTCTTCGATCGGCGTCTCGGGATCGGGCCGGTGGCAGAAGTAGATGTCCACATAGTCGGTGCCGAGGCGCTTCAGGCTCTTGTCGATGCTCTCGAAGATATGCTTGCGCGAGAGGCCGCGGTCGTTCACGTCGTCGCTCATCGGCCAGAAGAGCTTGGTGGAGATCACCAGCGTGTGGCGCGGGTAGCGCCCAAGCAGCGCGCCCATCTGTCGCTCGGCCTCGCCTTTGCCATAGCTGTCGGCGAGATCGAAGAAGTTGACGCCTCGCTCGTAGGCGCGCTCCACCACCGCCTTGGCGCGCTCCTCCGCCATCTTGCCCTCGCCGAAGTTGATCCAGCCGCCGAGGGCGACGACGCTCACCTTCATCCCCGCGTCGCCTAGCCTGCGATATCTCATCGCCCCTCCTCTAGCTCTTCGCCCAATTCCTCAGCGTCGGCCGGTAGGCCCCATCGGCGTCGGGCTCCAGCTTGACGTAGGTGAGCGAGGAGGTGTAGTTCTCTTCCACCGCGAGGTCGGGCCAGCTATAGCTGCGGCTGCCCTCATCCTTCAGGTGGCGCGTCCAGGTACCGGTGTTGAAGTAGTAGCCCTGGGAGCCGTCGGGCCTGTCGAGCGGGGCCACGTAGCCATCGATCGGCCCGTGGGTGTGCCCCATGATCACGGTCGTCACATCAGGGTCGTTCTCAAGCACCGCCCGTGCCGCGGCCCTGTAGGCATCCTC
Organism: Chloroflexaceae bacterium; assembly: GCA_034429295.1. GTDB lineage: Bacteria > Chloroflexota > Chloroflexia > Chloroflexales > Chloroflexaceae > OHK40. The sequence continues at coordinate 18,207 of DAOUGF010000174.1, read as the reverse complement.
GGGCGCGCCGCCGCCGAGGATCACCTCGCCGCCCGTCACGACGCTCACATCGTCGAGGGTGAGCTGCGGCCCCGCCCCGCCGAGGGCCGCCGCGAGCTCGACCACGCCGGCGCCTTCGATCGTCTGCTGGAACTCGGCGCGGAACGCCGGGTCAGCCAGTTGCCGCTCAAGGTGCGCCTTCAGGTCGGGATCGGCGATACTCGCCACCACCTCCTCGGTCGGTGGGGCTGGTATCCCCGTGTCGGCGTAGCTGTCGCCCGCGCCGAGCAACGGCGGCAGCCCGCTGGTGAGCAGGAAGCGGGCCACCAGCCCGAGAGCCGTTGCTGTGAAGCCGAAGTCGTGGCGCAGCCCCATCTGGATCACGCGCGGGATCGGCTTGACGTTGTCGATGAACCAGCGCTCTCGCTCCAGCTGGTTGTACACCTTATCCACAAACAGCGTGCCCCAGCAGCGCTTGAGCCGGCGCGTCCCCATGCGGTCCATGCCGAAGGGCTGGCTCATCTGGTCGCCGAAGCGGTTCGCTTTGTCGTGTTCGTGGCCGTGCTCGATGTAGACCTTTCCCTTCCCCCTGCCGACCGTGTAGCTGAAATTAACCAGCCGCAGGTCGCCGCAGGAGCCCGGCGGATAGATCGCCTCGAAGAGCAGCGCCCAGACACTGTCCCAGAGCAGGTCGATGTCGTGGTTACCGGCGATGATCGTGACCGAGTTGCCCTCGGCCATAAACTCCCGCAGGGCCTGGAAGACCAGCGGGTGGCCGCTGCTGATCTCAGGGTGCTGGCCGAGGATCACCTTCGTGCGGCGCAGCGACTCTTCCTCGCTGCAGCCGAGGCTATCCTCCGGCGAGGCGTGCCCCAGCTCGGGGAGCGTCTGGCAGTACTCCAGAAAGTCACCGGCGATCACCAGCTCAACGGGGGTGCCTGTCGTGCCGATCTCCGTCAGGAACGCCTTGAAGGCCTCGTCGGCGGTGAAATCCTCGAGCGGGTCGAGCTCCCCGTTCGGCAGCCAGCCCGGCCCGAGATGCAGGTCGCTCACCACGTAGACGACCCTGTCCATGCGCGGTTCTCCTCATCTGAATGATCGCGGAAGGCCACGGCGCTATCTAATGATAGCACGCGGTGATCTGTGCGGGCGTTATGTCTCGCCCGCGCTCGGCCGCGGCCACGTCGCCACACTCCAGTTCCTGTACGAGGAACTCCTGGTACACGGCGATGAAGTGGTTCTCGAAGCCGAGGACGCCCTTGCAGAGCGTCCTCTCTTGCCTTGCGAGGGGCCACGCCCTCGCTATAATGGGCTACGTTAGTATCACTTTCTGCCTACGGAACAGGCACCCCCACATGTAATCTGCGTTCAGGGCGCTGCTGTGCCCTGCCCTATGTATGTGCTAGAGAGAGATCGGAAGCTCCAATGACCTCCGCTGATTTCTTTACCCGTGTCGGGCTGCGGGGCGAGCCCATCGCCGCGCCGGAGGCCGTGGTCGTCCATGGCGAGTGCCGCTTCACCGTGCTCACCCCGCGGCTCATTCGCATCGAGTGGGCGCCCGATGGCGCCTTCGACGACCGGCCTACCTATGCCTTCCCCACCAGGCGCGGCTCCGTCCCGCCCTTCCATTCCGCGATCAGCGGCGAGGAGCTCACTATCGAAACCGGGGCGTTGCGCCTCGTCCGCCGCGGCCTCAGCGGCCCGCACAGCGCCGACAATCTGCTCATCGAGCTGGAGGTGGCGGGCGCGCCTGTGAGCTGGAAGCCAGGCATGGCCGATCCGCTCAACCTGCGGGGCGCCCGTCGCACCCTCGACGGCTGCCGCGGTGAGGCCGCCCTCGACCCCGGCATCCTCTCCCGCTCCGGCTGGGCGGTCCACGACGATAGCGCCGCCGTGCGCTTCGACCCGGTTACGGGCTGGGTGCAGCCCCGGCCGGAGGGCCCGCTTCAGGATTGGTACTTCTTCGGCTATGGCCACGATTATAAGGCCGCCCTCGCCGAGTATGCCCGCTTCGGCGGCGCCGTGCCGCTCATCCCTCGCTGGGCTCTGGGCGCCTGGTGGTCCCGCTACTGGGCCTACAACGAGCAGGATCTGCGCCGTCTGATCGCTGATTTTGACGAGCAGGATTTTCCCCTCGATGTGCTCGTGATCGATATGGACTGGCATCTCCCGGGTTGGACGGGCTACACCTGGAACAACAAGCTCTTTCCCGACCCGGCCGCCATGCTCACCTGGCTGCGCCGCCAGGGCCTGCACCTCACCCTGAACCTTCACCCCGCCGACGGCGTGGCTCCCCACGAGGCCGCCTACCCGGCCTTCGCCGCCGCTATGGGCGTCCCGCCCGGCGAGCCGGTGCCCTTCCGCATCAGCGATGAGCGCTTCGCCCGGAACTACTTCGAGCTGCTCCACCACCCGATCGAGAACCAGGGCATCGATTTCTGGTGGATAGACTGGCAACAGGGCCGTACGAGCGAGATGGCCGGGCTCGACCCGCTGCTCTGGCTGAATCATCTCCACTATCACGACATACGTCGCCGCCCGGGCCGCCGGCCGATGATCTTCTCCCGCTGGGCTGGTCTCGGCAACCATCGCTACCCGATCGGTTTCTCCGGCGATACTTACGCCACCTGGGAGGCCCTGCGCTTCCAGCCTTACTTCACCGCCACCGCCGCCAATGTGCTCTACGGCTGGTGGAGCCACGACATCGGCGGCCACTTCGACGCCTGCGAGCCCGAGCTGTTCGCGCGCTGGGTGCAGCTCGGCGCCCTCAGCCCCATCCTGCGCCTCCACTCCACCAACGACGAGGCCGCCGAGCGCCGCCCCTGGGCTTTCCCGAAGCCGGTGTGCGACGCCGCCCGCGAGGCCTTCAAGGCGCGCTATGAGCTACTGCCCTACCTTTACACCCTTGCCCGCGTCCACGCCGACGAGGCGCTCGCCCCGGCCCGCCCACTCTACTACGAGTGGCCCGATGAGCCGGCGGCCTACCTCGCCCGCGAGCAGTACGCCCTCGGCGACCAAATGATCGTCGCGCCGATCGTCCACCCCGCCGACCCTGCCAGCGGTTTGGCCCCCGCCGATGTCTGGGTGCCCCCCGGCACCTGGATCGAGCGCGCCAGTGGCGAAACCTTCCACGGGCCCGCTTGGGTGCGGCTGGCCGGCGACCTGCGCGCGATGCCGCAGCTGGTGCGCGCCGGCGGCATTCTGCCCCTCGCCCCCGAGGCCGGTCGCAGCCATCGGCAGCCCCACGACCAGCTGATCCTCGCGATCTTCCCCGGCGAGCGGGGTAGCCTGCGGGTCTACGATGACGAGGGCGAGGGCGAGGCGTATCTCGCCGGCCAGTACGAGTGGACGCTGGTGACCATGGGCACCGCCGCCGATGGCCGCAGCTGCGAGGTGACGATCGGCCCTGTGGTTGGGCATTGCGCCGCGCTGCCGCCGGTGCGGGCCTACACCGTGCGCTTCATGTTTGTGCGCCGGCCCTTCGAGGTTCACCTCGACGGTGAGCCGCTCGAGGGCTGGCGCTACGACGACGCGGAGCAGATGCTGGTCGTTGAGATCCCCGCCAGGCCAAAAGCCGAGCCTATCACCCTGAGTGTGGCGGCGGACGGCCCGCTCAGCGCCCTCGACGACGACCGCAGCGCCGCTATTCGCGCGGCCGACGCCCGCAGGCTCCTCGGCCTGCCGACAGCTGAGGGCGATGATCTCTCTGAGGCGGCCCTCGCCGCGAGCGCCGGGGAAGCAGGGCCCGAGCGGCTGTCGGCGGCGCGCCACGCCCTCGCCCGCCTCGGCGGCCCCTTCGCTCGCCTCTTCACCTACACCACGCCGGAGGACGCCGCCCGCGCCCTCGGCGCCCTGCTGATCGCCGCCCCCCGCGACGGCTCAACCGTCCACGCCAGCGGCGTTTGGCGCATCGTTGGGCCCGACGGCGCGGCGGAGCATCCCTTCGATCTTGGCGATCTCGCCGCCGATACGATTATCGAGGCCCCCTTCGCTTGGGATCGCTCGATCGTCACCAGGCGCTGGTCCCTCGACCTGCGGCTCACCTGGCGCGGCCGCACGATAGAAGAGCGCTTCGCCGGGCAGACGATCTTCCCCACCGCCGGCGCCTGGCGCACCATGGCGGTGCCCGCCGAGCAGGCCTACAGCATCGAGCAGCTGCTGGACGAGACGGGGGCGCCCCGGCCGGAGTTGCCCTGGGAGGGATACCTCCACGCGCCTGCCCACGGCGGAGAGTTTCAGAGCCTGGTGGAGCGCTGCAATGTGCCGCTCCAGCGCTACGGGGTCGCGAACCAGGGCGTGGCGCTGGTGGCCTATGCCGCGGCTGATCTGCTTAGCCCCGACGCGCGGCAGGTGCGCCTCGCCTATCAGTCGCAGCGGCCCATCCAGATCTATGTGAACGGCGCGGAGGTGGCCACCGCGGAGCTTGTAGCCCACAGCGCCCTCAAGGTAAACCCGACCTGGTCCCGCACGGCTCCCGTGGCGTTGCGCCCCGGGCTGAACCATGTGCTCGTGGTGAGCCCGCATGGGGCGGACGATAACCCCTGGCAGTGGTTCCTCCACCTGATGGTAGAGGGGGAAGATGGGCTGCCCGCGCCGGAGGTGGCGGTGGTGCCGCCGGAGACCGTGCTACAATGAGGTTGCGCTCAGGCGGAAGAGGAGGAACGCTATGGGGCAGAGCAGTCGGGGCAGCGCTGGCTGGATCGGCTGGCTGATCTTTATTCTCATCGTCTTCGGCTCGCGCTTCCTGCCGCCCCTCGCCAACTGGCTTTCCCAAGTCACCGGCCTGCCGGTTACCATGCCGATGCTGATCGGCGGCCTGGTGATCCTCATTGTCGTCATCAGTCTCGGTAGCTCGCTGATGCGCCAGGTGGATAGGGCCCGCAGCACCAGCGACACACGCCTGCCGACCACGCTGAGCCCTCCGTCGTCCAGGGCTACGCGCCTGGATGCGCCGTCGCGGTCCATGCAACTACCGCCCACGAGCAGCGGTTTGCCCCGGCCGCGCCTGCCCTCCGGCGAGCAGCGCCTGCCGAGCCCGCCTCGCTACGAGCCGATCATCGACCCGCGCATCCTCGCCTTCGGGATCATCGGCCTGCTCTTCCTCGGCGGCTTCTTCCTCCTCCTCCTGCTGTTCGCAGGCTCCACCCCCTGATTGGGGCGCTGGAGGCGCTGTAGCGCACCTTGAACGGAGCCGTACGGGCGGCCCGTAGTGGCCGCCCCATCGCATCTCTAATGCTCAATTGAACATCTACGACCCATTCGCCCGCTACTACGACGCCGACTTCCGCGACTATCACGACGATCTGCCCTTCCTGCGGGAGCTGGCGCGGCGCAGCGGCGGCCCCATCCTTGAGCTGATGTGCGGCACCGGCCGTGTGCTGCTGCCCCTCGCCGAGGCCGGCTTCACCATCACGGGCGTTGACATCTCGCCGGCCATGCTGGCGATCGCTCGCGCCAACCTGGAGGAGGCCGGGCTCGCCGAGCGCGTCACCCTGATCGAGGGCGACGTGCGCGATCTGCCGCTGCCCGAGCATACCTTCGCCATGGCCTTCGTGGCGGTGAACTCCTTCATGCATCTCGAGGAGGTGCGCGATCAGCTGGCTGTGCTCGCCAATGTCCGCCGCGCCCTTACCCGCCGCGGCCTGCTCGTGATCGACCTCTTCAACCCTGATCCCCACGAGATCGTCCGCGAGGACAACCGCCTCGTCCTCGACCGCGAGTATGAGCTCGACGGCCGCCACGTGCAGAAGTTCGTCGCCGTGGACAGCGACGCCGCCACGCAACGCAGCCGCGTGACTTACATCTACGATGAGACCGATGGCGAGGGCCGGGTGACGAGGCGCACGATGCGCTTCACGATGCGCTGGCTCTACCGCTACGAGCTGGAGCATCTGCTGGCGCGGGCCGGCTTCACCGTGCGCAATCTCTACGGCTCCTACGATCTCGACGAGTACGGCAGCGGCAGCCCGCGCCTGATCGCCGTCGCTACGCCGAGCCGCTAAAAGAGGAAACGGCCGCCCTTGTGGGGCAGCCGTGAGGAAGTAGGAGGCGGTGTGTGGCAAGTGAGGGTTCGCTGGGTCTTCGACCGCGACCACCGCAAATCGCCGGTCTCCATCAGCTGTGCGCAGTATAGGGCGCCAAGATTAGAGCACCGTTAACGCTGTATAAGATCGGTGTTAACGCCAGCTGACAACTTCCTGGAACAGAGCTTACAGACACCTGGAACCATCGGCGGGCCGGCGGTGTAGAGTTAGTAGATACGCCGCTCCGGAGAGGTTGCGTGTCCGAACAGACACTGATCATGCAGGCCCGCGCCGGCGACGACTCGGCCTGGGAAGGGCTGGTGCGCGCCCACCAGGAGCCGATCTTTCGGCTCGCTTATCTCCTGCTGGGCGACGCCGATGAGGCGGCGGATGTCGCTCAGGAGACATTCATCCGTGCCCACCGGGCGCTGGCCCGCTTCGACGCAGGCCGGCCCCTGCGCCCGTGGCTGCTGCGGATCGCCGCCAATCAGGCTCGCAACCATCGTCGTTCGCTGCGTCGCTCCCTGGCGGCGTTGCAGCGGGCCTTCACCCTCGCCCCCACCGTCGCCTCGCTCGACGAGAGCGCCGGCTGGGAGCGTCACACGCTCTGGGAGGCTGTGCGCCGCTTGGGCCAGGCCGACCAGGAGGTGCTCTATCTGCGCTACTTCCTCGATCTGGGGGAAGCCGACACAGCCAGAGCCTTGGGCGTCCCCCAAGGGACGGTGAAGTCGCGTACCAGCCGGGCGCTGGCCCGTCTGCGGAGCGTGATCGACCGCGACTTCCCGTCGCTGCGGGCCGAGCGAGAGCTATGAAGATGCCGCCACACAACCCTGATCTTGAGGAGCTCGCCGCCAGGCTGCAGGCCGAGGCGCGCTCCTTCCCCTATCCACCCACCCCCGACCTGGCCGCTGCTCTGCGGCGCGGCGAGCCCTCACGCTCCGCAGGCTATGGCCGCCTCGCGCTGCGCCTTGTCCTGGTCCTCGTGCTGCTGCTCGCCGCCCTGCTCGCCGTGCCCGAGGTGCGGGCGGCCGCTCTGCGGCTCCTCCAGATCGGCGCTGTGCGTGTGCAGGTGCTGCCCGGGCCTCCGCCGACGGAGCTCGCCCCCGCGCCGAGCGCCCAACCTACGCCCGACCTCGGGCTCGTTGGCGCCATCCCTGTCGCCGAGGCCGCCGAGCACGTCGCCTTCCCGGTGCGCCTGCCAACGTACCCTCCCGAGCTTGGCCCGCCCGACCTCGCCTATCTCCAGAATCTCGATGGCGCGGCCCTCGTGCTCGTCTGGCTCGACCCGGCCGACCCGCAGCGGCCACTGCTGAGTCTCCACACCCTCAGCTCGGGGGCGTTCGCGATGAAAACCATCTTCGGCGAGGAGACCGAGCTGCTCGCCCAAACTGAGGTCAACGGGGCGGCCGCCCTCTGGGTCCGTGGCCCGCACTTCCTCGAGACGGGACGTTCAGCCGATCTTGGCCTCGAGCTGCGGCGCATCGTGCCCGGCAATACGCTGATCTGGGCCGCCGATGGGCTCACCTATCGGCTCGAAACTACCCTGTCCATGGAGGAGGCGGTGCGAGTGGCCGAATCGCTGCGCTGAAGGCGCAGCGCCCGTCGTGGAGCCTTGGCTGTAAGGGCGGCCCGTCGTGGCCGTCCTATCCGGAAACATTATGGAACCCCTCGCCCGCCTCCGGTGTAGGAAGTGTCAGATGGCAGTGACGATAGTACAAGGAGCGAGCGATGAGCAAAGATGCCCTGAGGAAGCTTGGTGCGGTGCTGGCCGCCATGCTGCTGGCCTTGGGCCTTGTCGGCGGGGCGCGCGCCGGTGGCTGGGCCGTGGTAGTGCTCGACGGCGAGAGTGCGCTGATCGGCGTCGATCGCCCGGTGGAGGCCGGGGTTCCCTTCACGATCGGCTTCACTGTACTCCAGCACGGCAGAACGCCCATCAACGGTATCACGCCCACGATCACCCTGACGAGCGGAGGCGAGCGTCTCACCTTCTTCGCCGAGGCCGAGGGCGGCCCTGGTCACTACGTGGCGACGATCACGCTGCCTGAGGTCGGCACTTGGGAGTGGCAGATCGACGCCTTCGGCCCGCCGGCCACCCTGGCCCCGATCACCGTGGTTGCGCCTGCCCCGGCGCCCGCCCCGGCTGTCCCTGCGCTCGCCCCCGCGCTCTGGGGTGCGCTGGTCGCCTTGGCGCTCGCGATGCTGGCCGTGGCCTTGCTGGTGATGCGCGCCCGCCGCCCTGCCGCCGCCATCCGATAGGACTCGGCCCTAGCCCTCCCATGTTCGGGCCAAAGGCGAAGGGCCAGGGACGAATCGACCAGAGCCTGGTCTTTGGCCTTTCGTCCTTGGCCCTCATCATTCTGCATGCTCACCAGGAGGTACCGCCGTGCGTGCCCTGATGCTCGCTATCGTGCTGCTCGCCCTGGCCGCGTGTGGGGCGCGCTCCGAGGCCGCCGGCCCCACGCCCATGCCCACCGCCACCGCCGCGGAGCGCGGGCGGGCGCTCTTCCTCAGCCGCGGCTGTGCCACCTGCCACATCCACGGCGAGTTGGAGAACGCCGGTAAGAGCGTCGCCGTCGGGCCGACCCTTACCGTCTACCGGGGTGACGAAGAGTTCCTGCGGAAGTGGTTGCGCAACCCTGCCGCCGTGCGCCCCACCACCCAGATGCCCACCATCGACCTCTCCGAGGAAGAGATCGATGACCTGATCGCCTTCCTCATCCCTTAGCCGCCCCAACCAACCAGTTTCGCGTCTTCCCTTAAGCGCTTCGCGCCACTTCGTTCCGCATTTTCGCGTTTTCGTTTCGCGTCTTCCCTTTCGCGTCTTCGCGCCTTCGTTTCGCGTTTTTCGCCCCCTTTCGCGCCTTTCGCGATCCAAAAGCAAGCCCCGCCCCCCCGCCTTGACAGTTCCGCTCGCTCCCCTGTACCATGGCCCGGAGGCGAACACTGGTTCGCCCGCGCTCGCGTCTGGGGGGCAGCATGACCGATCTCTTACAGGGCCTCAACCCGTCACAGCGCCGCGCCGTCGAGGCCATCGCCGGCCCTGTGCTCGTGCTCGCCGGCCCCGGCAGCGGTAAAACCCGCGTCCTCACCCATCGCATCGCCTACCTGATCAAGACGGTCGGCGTCGACCCTTACAACATCCTCGCCGTCACCTTCACCAACAAGGCCGCCCGCGAGATGAAGGAGCGCCTGGAGGCCCTGATCGGCCACAGCGCCGCCCAAGCTCTCACCGTAGGCACCTTCCACAGCATCTGCTCACGCTTCCTGCGCCGCGACATCCATCACCTCGGTCGCGAGCGCGACTTCGCGATCTACGATAGCGACGACCAGGAGCGGCTTATGCGCCGCGTCCTGCGCGACCTGCGCCTCGACGAGAAGCAGAACCCGCCCCGCGCCATCCACGCCCGCATCTCCAGCGCCAAGAACGAGCTCGTCTCCCCCGCCGAGTACGCTCGCCTCAACCGCACCTACTTCGACGAGATCGTCTCCCGCTGCTACGAGCGCTACCAGGCCTTGCTCCGCGAGAGCAACGCCCTGGACTTCGACGACCTGCTGGTTGAGACGGTGCGCCTCTTCGATCAGCACCCTGGCGTGCTCGAAAAGTATCAAGATCGCTACGCCTACCTACTGGTTGACGAGTACCAGGACACGAATCGCGCCCAATATATTCTCGTCAAGCAACTCGCAGCAAAACGACGCAACTTATTTGTTGTGGGCGACGATGATCAAAGCGTGTACGGCTGGCGCGGCGCCGACATCCGCAATATCCGCCAGTTCGAGCAGGATTACCCCGATGCTCAGGTGATCTTGCTCGAGCAGAACTATCGCTCGACGCAGGCGATCCTCGATACGGCCCAAGCCGTGATCAACGCCGGCGACAAGCGCAAGCACGTCAAGCGGCTCTGGACGGAGAACGGCGAGGGCCTGCAGGTCTCCCTCCACGAGGGCTACGACCAGGACGAGGAGGCGGGCTTCGTAGCGGATGAGATTATGCGCCTGGTCGCCTCGGGCGACTATGCCCTGCGGGACTGCGCGGTGATGTATCGCACCAACGCTCAGTCTCGTGCGCTGGAGGAGGCGCTGCGGCGTCGCGGGATGCGCTACCAGATCATCGGCGGCATCCGCTTCTACGAGCGCAAGGAAGTGAAGGATGTGCTCGCCTACCTGCGCCTCGCTCACAACCCCTACGATAGCGTCAGCCTCACCAGGGTGCTGAACTGGCCTGGCCGTGGCATCGGCGAGCGCACCGAGACCGAGCTCACCCGTTGGGCCTCCGAGCTCGGCGTGCCTGTCTACCAGGCGCTCATGGAGCTCGAGGCGTCCACTACGAAGTCGCCCTTCAACAGCCGCACCACCACGGCGCTGTTGGGCTTCCAGAGCCTGGTCGCCGAGCTGATGAAGGCCCGCCGCGAGCTGCCGCTGCTCGAGCTGATCGACAAGATCCTCGAGCGGGTCGGCGTGCGCGAAGCCCTTGTGCGCGAGTACGGCCCTGAAGAGGCCGACGACCGGTGGGCGAACATCCAGGAGCTCTACAACGCCGCCGCCGACTTCGTCAACTTCCCTGTCGAGGAGCAGCTGAGCGCCTTCCTCGAGCAGGTCGCCCTCGTGGCTGACGTGGATAAGCTCGATCCCGAGGCCGACGCCGTCACCTGCATCACCCTGCACCAGGCGAAGGGGTTGGAGTACCCCGTGGTCTTCCTGATCGGCCTGGAGGAGGGGCTCCTGCCCCACAGCCGCTCCACCGACGAGCGCGACAAGCTGGAGGAGGAGCGGCGCCTGCTCTACGTGGGCATGACGCGGGCCAAGGAGCGGCTCTACCTCTGCTACGCCTTCAGGCGCACCAGCTTCGGCCGCACCAACATCAGCACGCCGTCGCGCTTCCTCGCCGACATCCCTCGCGAGCTGCTGAAGCAGCCTCTCCGGCGCGGCACGGCCGTGGTCTCCCCTCAGACGGGCATGTTCGGCGGGCGGGGCTTCGGTAGTAGCTACGGGGGCGGCCGTAGCCAGCCCCGATCGGCGCCGTCAAGTCGCACACCATCCACGGGCGGCGCGTCCTGGGGTGGGCGACCGATCGGTGGCTCAGGGCGGGAGCGGGGCAAACCTGCCGGCCCCACCGAGGTGAGTTTCTTCGCCGGGCAGCGGGTGCGCCACGGCACATTTGGCGAGGGCGTGGTGATGAGCAGCCGGCTCGTGGATGGCGACGAGGAGGTGACGGTGAGCTTCGCGGATCGCGAGCGCCGCCTACTCGCCAGCTTCGCCCGTCTGGAGCGGATTAGCGAGTAGATATCTTCGCGCCCTTTCGCGCTTTCTTTCGCGTCTTCCTTTTCGCGTCTTCGCGTTTTCGTTTCGCGTTTTTCGTTACCCTTCGCGAATTTCGCGATCCAAACCCCCCAACTGCTCCACCAGGAACTCTCGCATCGCCCGTGCCGCCGGCGATGCGGGCCGGTCGCCGCGCCAGACGACGCCGAGGGTGCGGCTGAGCTGTTGATCGGTGACATGGAGCGGCGCCACCCCCGTCGCACCCTGCACTGCCAGCCGCGGCACGAGGGCAATGCCGATGCCGGCGGCTACGAAGCGCACCACTGCGTCGGTCTCGCCGCCGTCGAGCGCCACCCGCGGCGTGAAGCCGGCCGTGGCGCAGGCGCTCAGGGTCGCCTCTCGGAGCTCATAGTTCTCCGGCGAGAGCACCCAGGGTTCCCCTCGCAACTCGCCGATCGCCACCTCGCCCCGCTCCGCCAGCGGGTGCCCCTGCCAGACCACAACTACCAACTCCTCGCTGAAGAGTGGCACCACCGTGAGCTGCTCGTGCTCCACCGGGAGCGTCACCACGGCCATGTCGGTCAGCCCCGACTCCAGCAGATCCAGCAGGGTTTGCACGCCGGCCTCGTGGAGGCGCAGCTCGATGCCGGGGTAGCGCCGGTTGAAGGCAGCCAGCACCGGCGGCAGCAGCTGCGTGCCCACGGTCGGTGGCGTGCCCACAGTTGCCCGCCCTTTCCGCAGGCCGATCCGCTCGGCCATCTCGGCCCGACCCGCCTCAACCTGGGCCATCACGGCGCGGGCGTGGGGCAGCAGCGCCTCGCCGGCCTCGGTCAGGCGCACGTTGCGCCCCACGCGATCGAAGAGGGCCACGCCCAATTCCTGCTCCAGCTGGCTGATCTGCTTGCTCAGCGCGGGTTGGGCGATATGAAGTTCGGCGGCTGCCCTGGTCACGTGGGAGTGACGGGCCACCGCCTCGAAGTAACGCAGATGTCGCAGTTCCATGGCCTTGCCGGTGAGTTCGCAGCCCCCTGATCCTCAGCTCGGGCGCGGTCTGAGCGCACGGCCCGCCGCATCCTGCTGCTGTCGCAATCCTGCCTCAAGTATAGCAGATCGGCAAGTTCAGATGTTATAATGGCGCGGTCGCCCTGCCCGACGGAAGCTGCCACGAGGTGCCCCATGCGTCGAGCCCCGCTCCTATTTGCCCTGCTCCTGCTCCTGCTGCCCTTTGCCACCGTGCCCCGCCCCGCCGCCGCCGCTCCCCTCACCCAAGGCGAACACTTCGCCTTCTTCCCCGAAACCGGCCATAACGTCGGGATGGAGATCAAGCGCTTCTTCGACGCTCACGGCGGTGTCGCCATCTTCGGCCTGCCGCTCACCGAGCTGATCGTCGGCGCCGACGGGCAGCAGGTTCAGTACTTCGAGCGAGCTCGCTTCGAGTATCACCCCACGGCGCCTGCGGGCCAGCGTGTGTCCCTCAGCCGCATCGGCGCTCTCGTTAGTGCTGGCCGTACCGACCCGGCCTTTCAGTGGCTTGCCGCTTCGCCCGACCCGGCCCGCACCTTCTTCCCCGAGTCCGGCCACACCATTGGCGGGGCCTTCGGCTGGTTCTGGCAGACTCGCGGCGGCCTCGCCGTCTTCGGGTACCCGATCTCCGAGGAGTTTCGCGAGTGGGATCCGGCCAGCGGCACCGAGCTACTCGTCCAGTACTTCGAGCGGGCTCGCTTCGAGTATCACCCTGAGCACGTCGGCACCCCGAATGAGGTGATGCTCAGCCCCTTGGGCCGCACGCTCATCGAGCAGGACCCGGTGGCCCTCGCCGCCATGGCCCCCGCCCGCCCGATCGAGCTACTCGGCCAGGCCACCACCGGCTTCAGCAGTTCCTCCTACGAGCGCGTCACCAACATCAGGCGCGCCACTGAGCTGATCGACAGCATCGTCGTGCCTGCCGGCGCTGAGCACTCCTTTATCAACAGCGGCGACTTCTCCGAGGCGAACGGCTTTGTTGAGGGCTACGCTATCGTCGGCGGGCGCCTCGAGCGCGTGATTGGCGGCGGCCTCTGCCAGGTCTCCACCACCCTCTTCCGCGCCGTCTCGAACGCTGGCTTGGAGATCACCCGCCGCGTCGGGCACAGCCATATCGTCTACTTCTACGAGAACATCCTCGGCTTCGACGCCACCGTCTTCACCCCCAGCGTTGACTTCCGCTGGCGCAACGACACCTCCGGCCCGGTCTATATCGTCGGCATCACCGACGTGCGCGGCGGCCGCGTCACCTTCCAACTCTACGGCTTCAACGACGGGCGCAGCGTGCGCTATATCGGCCCCGTCGAGAAGAACTGGAAGCAGCCGGGCGTGCCCGTCTGGCAGTACGATCCCTCGCTACCCCGCGGTGCCGTCAGCCAGCTCGTCCACGGCCGCCCGGGCGTCGACGTCACCTATACCCGGATCACCACCTTTAGCGATGGGACGACGCGCACCGACCGCTACTTCACCCGTTACACGCCTTGGGACGACTTCTTCGTCTACGGGCCGGGCGTCACGCCCCCTGCAGGCGTAAAGGTGATCGCGCCGCGGCGGTAGCGCGCCACTTCGTGACGCCTACTTTCGGAGCTTTCGCGATCCAGCGTTCATCTCCCCTTCATCGTGGCGCGGTACAATCGCGGCGTCGGTCGCCCGCGCACAACGATTTGGAAGGTGTTATGAGCAAGCTCTCCCCGATTCTCACTGAACGCAAGATCGTCGAGCCCATCTGGGGCGGTACGCGGCTGGCGGCCTGGCTCGAGCTTCCTGAGCCACGCCCGCAGCGCCTCGGCGAGACCTGGCAGGTCTACGACGCGAACACGATCACCTTCGGCCCCGGCGCGGGCGGCACGCTCGCCGAGCTCGTCCGCAAGCAGGGCGAGGCGATCGTCGGCAGCCGCACCATGGCCCGCTACGGCGCCGACTTCCCGCTGCTCGCCAAGTTCCTCGACGCCAACGACCGCCTCTCCATCCAGGTTCACCCGGACGACGAATACGCCCACACCCGCGAGGCCCACACTGGCTTCCACGGCAAGACCGAGGCGTGGTACATCCTCCACGCCGAGCCGGGCGCCACTGTCACCTATGGTCTGAACCGGCAGAGCAGCCGCGACGAGTTCGCCGCCGCTGTGCAGGCGGGCAGCGTCGAGGAGCTGATGGGCCAGCTGCCCGTGGCTGCCGGCGACGTGGTCTTCGTGCCCGCAGGCACGCTCCACGCCATCAACGCCGGGATCGTGCTCTTCGAGATCCAGCAGAAGTCCGACCTCACCTACCGTGTCTACGACTATGGCCGTCTCGACGCGAAGACGGGCAAGCCCCGCGAGCTGCACCTGGAGCGCTCGCTCGATGTGAGCCAATTCGCTCCCGCGCCCCATGGCAAAGTGACGCCCCTCGCCCTCGCCCCCGGCCGCGACCTGCTGATCGCCTGCCCCTACTTTGCCCTGGAGCGCCTGTCACTGGATGGGGCCTTCGCCAGCGCCACCGATCCCGGCAGCTTCGAGATCGTCACCCCGATCGACGGCGCCGCCGAGTTGAGCTGGGATGGCGGCAGCCTCGCCTTGGCCCGCGGCGTCTCCGCGGTGCTGCCGGCCGCCCTTGGCCGCTGGTCGCTTGCCCCCGCCGGTGGCCGCGCGACTGCGCTACGAGTCTACGTGCCCGACCTCGCCGCCCTCGCCGCAGAGGCCCGCGCCGCCGGACACTCTGAGGCCCGCGTCGCCGAGGTGGTGCGCGGCTAAATGGAACTGCCCAACACTCGCCGCTTCTTCGTGCCGCCAACTGCCCTCCAGGCCGACGCGGTGCGGATCGCCGACCAAGGGCTGGCCCATCAGCTGGCGCGGGTGTTGCGCCTCGGCCCCGGCGACGAGGTGCTCCTGCTCGACGGCGCGGGGCAGGCCTGCCTGGTGGAGCTCACGGCGCTCGGCCGCGACACGGTCGCCGGGCGCGTGCTGCGGCGCGAGCCGGCCGGCGGCGAGCCGCTCGTGGCCGTGAGCATCTACCTGGCGCTGATGCGCGCTGAGCGCTTCGAGTGGGCGCTCCAGAAGTGCGTCGAACTCGGGGCGCGGCGCATCGTGCCCGTGCAGTTCGCCCGCTCGCTGCCAGCCGATCGCGCCGATGGCCGCAGGCTCGAGCGCTGGCGCCGCATCGCCCGCGAGGCCGCCGAGCAGGCATGCCGCGGCCTGCTCCCCGAGGTGGCCGAGCCGCTTCCCTTCGCGGACGCCTGCGCCGAGGCCGCCCGGCTGGAGCTCGCCCTCATCCTCTGGGAGCAGGAGGCGCCTCCGCTCCGCAGCGCGCTGCGGGCTGGCCCGCGCCCCGCGTCGGTCGCCATCCTCAGCGGCCCGGTGGGCGGCATCACCCGCGAGGAACTGACAGCCGCGGGGCAGCATGGTATCATGCCGGTATCCCTTGGCCCGCGGATTCTGCGCGCCGAGACCGCGCCGATCGCGGCGCTCGCCGCCCTCATGTACGAGCTGGAAGACGCGAGCTAGCAGCACGGTGCGCCGTTCTGAATGCTCAATGCTCAATTCCTCCCCGAGGTTCGCCATGGTCCGCACCTCCCGCGCCGTCATCGCTGGGGCAACCGTCGCGCTGCTTGTGGGCGCCGTCGCCTTCTTCGCTGGATGGGTTACGGCCCGCACCGTCGGCACGACACCGCTCGACGCCTTCCTCGCCGGCATCGGCAACCAGGGCATGCGTGAGGGGACGCCGGCGGATGTTCGTGAGGAGTTCGCCGTCTTCTGGCAGGTCTGGGATCTTGTCGAGGCCGAGTTCTATCGCGAGGAGCCCCTCGTGGAGCAGGAGTTGGTCTACGGCGCCATCCACGGCATGCTTGCCTCCCTCGACGACGAGTACACAGCCTTCCAGGAGCCCGAGATCGCGGCCCAGAGCCGCGAGTCGATGGAAGGCAAGTTCGAGGGCATCGGCGCCTATCTGCGCTTTGAGAACGGCGAGGTGGCGATCGACAAGCCGATCCGCAAGTCGCCCGCTGCTCAGGCCGGCCTCCTCGCCGGCGATGTGATTGTGGCTGTAGACGGCGTGCAGCTCGCTCCCTTGATCCAGGGCATGGATGCCAGCCAGGCCACCGCGAAGGCCGCCTCCTTGATCCGCGGCCCCAAAGGCTCTGTCGTTACGCTCACGCTGCGCCGCCCGCCCTCCACGGAGGAGTTCGAGGTCGCGATCACCCGCGACGAGGTGCCGCTCATCACGGTCAACGCCGAGCTGCTCGACGGCGGCGTGGCCTACATCCAGATCACCGAGTTTAAGGCCACCACCACCCAGCTTCTCGACGAGGCGCTGCGGGAGCTTGTGCCGCAGAACCCTGCCAGCATCGTGCTCGATCTGCGCAACAACCCTGGCGGCTACCTGACGATCGCCCAGGAGGTGCTCGGCCGCTTCTACGACGGCGTGGCCCTCTACGAGCAGCAGAACGGCGGCGTGGTCAAGGAGCTGCGCACCATCGTTGGCCCGGCGGACGTCCGTCTCTTCGATCTGCCCATGGTCGTGCTGATCAACGGCGGCTCCGCCAGCGCCGCCGAGATCGTCGCTGGCGCCCTGCGAGACGAGCGCCCCAACACCATGCTGCTCGGCGAGACGAGCTTCGGCAAAGGCTCGGTGCAGAATATCCATCAGCTCCGCGATGGCAGCAGCGCGCGCATCACTATTGCCCGCTGGATCACCCCCAATCGCGAGGAGATCCACCGCGTTGGCATCACGCCCGAGTACCAGGTGCTGGCCTCGGAGGACCCGCAGTTCGTCGTGCCCTGCGTGGCCGAGCGCCGGCCGCCCGAGGGCCAGACCAGCTGTAGCGACGCTCAGCTCTCCTGGGGCCTGCGCCTGCTCGCGGGCAGCGCGCCGCCTCCTCTAGAGACTACAGGTGCCTTGCCGGCCGAGCCCGCGCGCCCGGCGGCGTAGGCAAGACGCAGCTATGGCACAGAAACCCGAACCGCTCATCTTCGGCGAGCCCGACGAGCGCACCGTCGCCCAACTCAAGATGGTGTCAGCCGACCCGCGGGTTGTGCGCGCCGCCCTCATGGCCGACGCCCATGTCGGCTACTCGATGCCGATCGGCGGGGTGGCTGCATACCGCAACGCGGTGAGCCCATCGGGCGCCGGCTACGATATCGCCTGCGGGATCAAGGCGGTCTGCACTAACCTGCTGGCCGCCGAGGTGATGCCGAACCGCAAGGCTCGGGAGAAGATCGCCGATGCGATGGCCGCCACGATCGCCTTCGGCATGGGCCGCACCAATCCCACGCCGATCGATCACCCGCTCTTCGACGACCCGCTCTGGCGCGAGCGCGAGCTCGCCCCGCTCAAGGCGAAGGCTGCCGCCCAACTCGGCACCGTCGGTGCCGGCAACCACTTTGTGGATCTCCTCGCCGACGAGCAGGGCCGCCTCTGGGTGATGGCCCACTTCGGCAGCCGCGGCCTCGGCCACGCGATCGCCAGCGGCTTCCTCAACCTTGCCGCCGGCCGGCGCTTCGACGACCGCGCCCCCGGCGAGTCGATGGACCATCCGCCCACGGTGATCGGTCTCGACACGGAGCTTGGGCAGTACTACCAGGCGGCCCACAACCTCGCGGGCGAATATGCCTATGCGGGGCGTGACGCCGTCGTCGGCCAGGTGCTCGAGCTGCTCGGGGCCGAGGCGATCGATGACGTGCATATCCATCACAACTTCTGCTTCGTCGAGGAGCACGACGGCGAGACTCTGATCGTCGTGCGCAAGGGCGCCACGCCGCTCGCCCCTGGCCAGCGCGGGGCCATCGGCGGTTCGATGGGCGGGGTGAGCGCGATCGTGCGTGGCCTCGACACACCCCAAGCCCACGAGGCGCTCCACAGCGCCCCCCACGGGGCCGGGCGGGTGATGAGCCGCACCCAGGCCGCAGGCAAGAAGAAGTGGGTCGCTGGCCCCGGCGGGAAGAAGCGC